>JAOUEK010000491.1 GCA_029858755.1 Thermoleophilia bacterium | reverse complement strand
CGCGCCGGGCCTGCCCGAGCTCGGCTCGCTCACGGCAGAGCATGCGCCCGGTGACCTCGACGTGCCGCCGGGTGTGCCTCTGCTCGAGGGCATCCCCCGCGGCGAGCGCCGCTCGGTCGGCATCGTGGTCAGTCGCTTCAACGGGCAGGTCACGACGAAGCTCCTCGACGGAGCGCTGACCGAGCTCGCCGATCGCGGGGTCGTCTCCGAGGCGATCACGGTACTGCCGGTACCCGGCGCCTTCGAGCTGCCGCTGGCGGCGATGGCGCTGGCGAAGACGAGGCGCTTCTCGTGCATCGTCGCGCTCGGCTGCGTGATCCGCGGCGACACGCCGCACTTCGACTACGTGGCGTCCGAGACCGCGTCGGGGCTCCAGCTCGCCGCGATCGAGACCGGTGTCCCCGTCGCCTTCGGCGTGCTCACGCTCGACCGGGTGGAGCAGGCGGAAGCGCGCCTGCAGAAGGGCGCGGAGGCCGTGCGCACGGCCCTGGAGATGGCAGACATCTTCGCCAACCTCCGCGCTGCCGCTTCGCGCTAGCTCTCCCGCAGAGCGGCGATCCGCCGAGCGGATCTCCGCTCGCGACAATCCCTGAAGGCGGCCGCTGGCGCGGCCGCGGGGCGTCGTGCTCTCGGTGCGCCTGGGTGCAGGTCGGGCTACCGTGGAGCGCTTGCTCGACGCCGGCGACGTCTGGTTTCCGCAGAGCGGAGATCCGCCGGGCGGATCTCCGCTCGCGATGATCCCTGAAGGCGGCCGCTCGCGCGGCCGCGGGGCGTCGTGCTCTCGGTGCTCCTGGGTGCAGGTCGGGCTACCGTGGAGCGCTTGCTCGACGCCGGCGACGTCTGTTTCCCCGCAGATCGGCGATCCGCCGGGCGGATCCCAGATCGCGATGATCCCTGAAGGCGGCCGCTGGCGCCGCCGCGCCGCGCACCTGTGCGCCGCCTCTGTGTGCCGCTCGGGAAGCGGCCGATCGCACGCGGCAGGCTCGTCGCGTTCCGCTACCATTCGCCGCCGCATGTCCAGGATCTGCGCCATCTGCGGTAAGAAGCCGTCCTTCGGCAACAACCGGAGCCACTCGATGGTGGCCACCAAGCGGCGCTTCAACCCGAACCTGCAGCGCGTCCGGCTCGTTCTCGACGGCAAGGCCACGCGCGGCTACGTGTGCACCCGCTGCCTCAAGGCGGGCAAGGTCGTCAAGGCCGTCTGACCGGCGCCGCGGACGCAGGCCACCGCGCAACCCCGTCGCTGCGCGGGTCGTCTAACCTCGCGTCGATGGAGCGGGAAGTCCACCTAGCACGGGCGACGGAGCTCGGGCGGATCACCGTCTCCTCCGAGGCGATCTCCCAGATCGTGGGTCAGGTCGCCTCCGAGTGCTACGGGGTGGTCGGCCTCGCCGGGCGCCGGGGGCTGCCGCGACTGCGCCCCCGCGATCGCCTGACCGCCGGGATCGAGGTCGACGGGCGCGGCGACGGCCTGGAGATCGAGCTCAGCGTGGTGATCGAGTACGGCCTCAACCTCGCCGAGGTCGCCTCCACCGTCCGCAGCCGCGTGGCCTACGAGGTCGAGCGGCAGACCGGCCTACCGGTGACGGCGGTCGAGGTGCGGATCGACGACGTGAGGCGCTCCGACTGATGGACCTGGCCAAGGCACGGGAGCTCGCGCGCTCGGCGCTCGCCAACCTGGAGCGGCACAAGCGCCGGATCAACGCGCTCAACGTGTACCCGGTCCCGGACGGCGACACGGGCACCAACCTCGTCGCCACCGTCGAGGGCATGGTGCGTGCGCTCGAGGCGTCGCGGGCCGAGACCCCGCAGCAGGTGGCCGACGAGGTGCGGCGGGCGGCGCTGATGGAGGCGAAGGGCAACTCGGGCGTGATCCTCTCCCAGATCATGCGCGGCATCTCCGAGGTCGTCGGCGGCCACGAGCACGTCGACGGCTCCGTCCTCGCCGACGCGCTGCGGCAAGGGACGACGCGCGCCTACCAGGGCGTGAAGCGGCCGGTCGAGGGGACGATGCTGACGGTGATCCGGGAGATGGCCGAGGAGGCCGAGCTCCCACGCGTTCGGGAGCTGCCGGTCGACCAGGCGCTCGCCGCCGTGCTCGAGCGCGGCGACGACGCCGTTCGCCGGACGCCCGAGATGCTGGAGAAGCTCCGGGAGAGCGGTGTCGTCGACGCCGGCGGCCTCGGGCTCGTCGAGCTGTTCCGCGGCATCCACGCCGCGCTCGCAGGGGTGCCCTTGCCCGGCGCCCCGGTCGAGCTCGACGAGCTCGACGAGGAGGCGATCCACCACGAGGAGTCCCGCTACCGCTACTGCACC
>JAOUEK010000038.1 GCA_029858755.1 Thermoleophilia bacterium | reverse complement strand
CGCAGCGGACACGCCCGGGCGCCCGGCGTACGCCCAGGCAGGCTGACCTACCGCGCTCCGATCGTCGCGAGCACGAGAGCGCACGTCGCTGCCCACGCGGCGACCGTGACGAGCGTGGGCACGTCCTGCAGCAGGATCGCCTCCGGGTCCTCGCCGGCTCCCCTCGCATGCACGAGCATGAGGTACCGGCCGACCCCGAAGACGACGAACGGGATCGTCACCGCCAGCGCCACTGACTCGCGCGCGCTGAGGGCGTAGGCCGCGTAGACGGCGACGGTCGTCGTAGCGACCCCGGCGAGCCACCGATCGACCGCCGGCCGCGTGTAGGCGGCGAGCGCGCGCCGTGTGTGCACAGCGACGTCGGCGGAGACGCGCTCCGCCCGCCGCTTGCCGAGGGCGAGCAGCAGCGCGAGCAGGCCGGTACACGCCAGCAGCCACGGTGAGATCCGGACGTCGATCGCGACCGCGCCTGCCGCGGCGCGGATCACGAACAGCCCGGCGATCGCGGTCACGTCGACGGCCGCCACTCCCCGCAGGAAGCTCGTGTACAGGCCCTGCAGTGCGAGGAAGGCCAGCAGCACGAGCGCGCTGGCAGCGCCGGCGACGGCGGCGAGCGCGACCGCGGCGACGACAAGCCCTGCGGCCAGCCTGAGCGCAGCTCCGGCTGCCAGCTCACCGCTGGCGATGGGGCGGCGGCGCTTGACCGGGTGCAGCCGGTCGCCCGCGACGTCGCGGACGTCGTTCACCAGGTAGGCGGCGCTCGAGGCCGCGCAGTAGGCGGCGAGCACCGCGAGCGCCGGCGTCCAGAGCTCGGTGTCGCCGAGCCGGCCCGCGAAGACGATGCCTGCGAGCACCAGGAGGTTCTTCGTCCACTGACGCGGCCGCGTTGCCGCCAGCGCCGCCCGGGCGGACGACCGGCGCGTGCGCCAAACGGCGACCTCGGCCCGCGCTGACAGCGTCACGCGGCCGATCGTAGTGCGTGCGGATCAGGTCGCGTGCGGGAGCGAGACCGTCACAGTGGTGCCGGCGCCGGCCGAGGTCTCGACCTCTACCTCGCCGCCGCGACGCGTGACGATCCCGTAGACGGTGGAGAGCCCGAGCCCCGAGCCGTGCTGCCCCTTCGTCGTGAAGAAGGGGTCGAAGGAGCGAGCGCGTGTCTCCTCGTCCATGCCGTCGCCCGTGTCCGCGAGCGACACCCGGACGGCGTCCCCGTCGGCGCGCACGGCGATCGTGAGCCGGCCCCCGTCCGGCATGGCGTCGCGCGCGTTGAGCGCGAGATTGACCACGATGCGCTCGACCTCGTCGGTGGCGATCACGACCGGCGGCACCGCGGAAGGCACGTCGAGCTCGACCCTGACGTCGTCTCCCGCGAGCGCACGGATCACGCCCTCCACGCCGCGGACCGCCTCGCCGACATCGACCGGCTCGACGTCGATCGGCTCGACCGGGCGGGAGAGGGAGAGCAGGCGACGCACGAGCTGCCGCACGCGCTCGGCCACCGCCAGCAGGGCGTCCGCATCGTCACGTGCAGCGAGCGGGAGCTCGCTGCGCAGGAACTCCGCGTAGCCCACGATCGCGGTCAGGTAGTTGTTGAGGTCGTGCGCGACGCCGCCGGCGAGGCGTCCCACGGCCTCCATCTTCTGTGCCTGCCAGAGCCGCGCCTCCGTGTCACGGGCTTCGTCGTCGGCGAGCGAGCGCTCGATCGCGGCGGCCAGCGCTCCCGCCGCGATGCCGAGCGCCTCGATCTCCGCATCCGCCCAGAGCCGCTCCGCGCTGCAGTCGTTGAAGCCGAGCAGCGCACGGGGCTTGCCTTTGACCATCACCGGCACCGCGACGGACGACTTGACCCCAACCGAACCGAGGGGTTCGCCGGCACCAGGCTCCATGTTCTTCGTCAACACTTGGCGCGGGCGACCGGCGCGATACTCGGCGAGGCGCTCCGTCGAGATCGGAAGGCGTTCGAGCAGCTCGTGCCCGCGGAGGTGTTCGTGCCCGTCTGCAACCCATTCCGCAATGGACACGCAGACACAGGAGCCGTCGGTGTCTTCGTCGATGTCTGCGAAGAACGCGCGCGACGCACCGGTCGCCGAGCCGAGCTCGGCAAGTATGGGCTCGATGGCCACAGCGAGCGACGGCTCGACGAGGAGCTTCTGCGAGGCTGACGCGACCGCGGTGAGGATCCGATCGCGTACGCGCAGCGCGGCTGTGCTGTGGTCGCGCTCGATCGCTGTGCCTAGCACCCCCGCCGCGGCGCGGAGCGCCTCCTCCTCTGCGGGCGACCACCGCGCATGTGCCCCCGTCACGTCGTCGAGGCCCAGGTAGCTCACGATCGTTCCCGAGGCGAAGATCGGGACGCTGATGTCCGACCGCATCCCCTCGATGTCGACCTTCTCGCGCACGACGCCCTCGAGCTCCTCGGCGCGCACCTGCACGAGCTCACCGCGGAGCAGCGGAGCGGCGAGCCCGGATCGCGTCTCGAACGCGGTCCACAGCTCCTTGTGGTACGGCGTGACCCCCGGCGCCGCCCACTGGTAGGCGAGGTTGGAGATCAGCGTCTCCCCGTCGAGCCACGCCTCGTTGAGATACGCCCTGCTCGCCCCCGCCGCCGTCCCGAGCAGCGCCATCACCTCCTCGACGACATCACGCCAGGACGGGGCGTCGAGCAGGAGCGCCGCGGCCGAGGCCACCGCGGCGAGGATCCGCTCGCTCGCGTGCTCGCGCCGAAGGCCGTGCTCGCGGTCGATCGCCGCCCCCACGATGCTCGCGGCCGCCCGCAGCGCGTCCTCCTCGCCGGCGGAGAACGTGTGCCGTCCGGTCGTGTCGTCGAAACCGACGTAGCCCGCGAGCTCGCCCCCTACGAAGAAGGGGACGCTGAGGAACGCAGCACTGCCCTCCAGGGCCATCTGCTCGCGCAGGATGCCGTCGAGCTCGTCGATCCGGGGGTGCACCGCGTGGCCGCGGAGCAACAGCGCAGCGTGCTCCGGAGCCTCCCGCACGTCGGTCCACGCCTCGGTCTTCGACGACCCCACTCCCTCGGCCGTCCATTCGGCTGTCAGTGTGGAGACGACCGCCGCCCCCTCCACGCGGCACTCGAAGAGATCGGCGCGATCGACTCCGACGGCGGTGCCGATGAGCCCCAGAACCTCTTCGATCGCGTCCCGCCACGACTCGGCGCCGAGCAACCGCTCCGCGGCCTCCGCCACGGCCCCCAGGATCCGCTCTCGCGCGAGCAGGGTGTGCCGCCCACCTGCTCGAGCAATCGCCGCTCCGACCGTCCCGGCGGCGGCACGCAACGCCTCGACCTCGGCATCCCACTCGCGGTCGCCGCGGATCTCGTCGAAGCCCAGGTACCCCCACAGGCGTTCGTCGACACGGATCGGAACGGAACAGCACGTGACGATGCCCTCGCGCTCCATCACTTCCCGCAACGGCGACGGCATCTCCCGGGTACGGAACCGCAGCACCTCTCCACGCCGCAAGCGCTCGAGGTCGTCGGCTGGCTCGCGTAGCGCCTGCCACGCCGGGTTCGAGATCGACGGAGTGACGCCGTCCGCGACCCACTCGTTCGTCATGCGCGTGACCACGTCGTCGGGCTCGTGGGCTATCGCGAAGATGAAGGCCCGACTCGAGTCGGCCGCGCGTCCGAGCAGGCGCAGCGCGTCGTCGGCGACCGCTTCCCAGTTCTCCGACGCAAGCAGGAGCTCGGCCACCTGCGCGACGGCCCTGAGCACCGCCTCACTGCGTGAAGCGGTGTCGAGCGCAGCCGAATCGCGCTCCTCCGCGTCCAGTCGTTCGAGCTCCGCCCGGACGCGAGCGGCGAAGACGCGGAGCGTCGGGAGCACGCGCGGGCCGTCAAGCGGCTCTGTGTCGAACACGGCGAGCACGGCACGCGGCCGCGACATGGTGTCCCGGACCGGCATCTCGGCGTAGCCGTCGATGCCGAGGCCGACGAGCAGCTCGTCGTCGGGGAACAACCCGGTCACGCCGTGGATGTAGACGCACATGCCCTCGTCGGCGACGTTCGCGCTCGGCGTCCCCGCGACGTCGTACGAGAGGTCGCGGAACTCTCCGTCCGCCCACATTGCGAGGGACTCGACGCGGCGTGCTCGGTCATCGAGGCGCCCGAGCAGCGCGTACCGCGTGCCCGCGGCCTCGGCCGCCTGTCGCACGAGCTCGCGGAGGAGCGCACGGTCGTCCCCCGCGACGCGGGCGGCGTCGTCGACGCCGTCGAGCCTCACCGCGCGCTCCTCCGCGGCCGGAGGCGCACGCACATGAGTGGACGATGACGAGGCACGAGCTGGGTGTGGACGGGGCGTCCGACGGTGACGCCTGCGACCGTAGCGGACGCCCCGGATGCGCCCTACGACGCCGGCGGCCGGAGGACGAGGCGGAAGCGGCTCCCCCGGCCGACGGTGCTCTCGAGCTCGATCCGCCCGCCGAGCGCGCCTGCGAGCTCCCGCGCGATGGGCAGCCCGAGTCCGGTGCCCTGCGTGTCGGTCGAGTGGAAGGGTCGGAAGATCTGCTCCCGCTCCTCCGGCGAGATCCCAGGGCCGGAGTCGGCGACCTCCACGTGCACGGTGCCGTTGCCCTGGCGGAGGACGAGCTCCACGGTGCCGTCGTCGGGTGTCCAGCGGAACGCATTCTGCAGCAGGTTGGTGATCACCTGCAGCACGCGGTCGCCGTCCGTGAGCAGCGTCGGCCCGGACCCCTCCTCCACGAGCCGGTAGTCGATGTCCCGGCGCCGCGCTTCGTCGCCGAAGGCTCCGAACGCCTGCTCGACGAGCCGTGCCATGTCCACCTCCTCCGACTGCACGGTGAAGCGGTGGGCACGGAGCTTCGCGAGGTCGAGCACGTCGCCGACCAGGCGCTCGAGGCGCACTGCCTCCGCGGCGACGACGGCGAGCGACTCCTGCATCAGGTCGGGGTCGTCGACGAGCCCGTCGCGGAGCGCGTCGACGTGACCCTTGATCGCCGTCAGCGGGGTGCGGAGCTCGTGCGAGACGGTCATCAGGAACTGCCGCTCCCGCTCCTCCGTGGCCGCCAGGCGCGCCGCCATCTCCCCGAAACGCTCGGAGAGATGGCTGATCTCGTCGCCGCCGCGGGCCGGCGGCACGTTCACCGCGTAGTCGCCGGCGGCGATCTGGTCCGCGGCATGGGAGAGCACGAGCACCGGGCCGGTGATCCTCCGCGACAGCCACCACGAGAGCACGCCGGCGAGGAGCGCCCCGAGGCCGAAGGCGATCGCGAGGCGCGCGATCAGCGGCGTCCACTGGTCGCGGAGCGCGGTCTGCGGCTTCGCGACGATCACGGCGCCGAAGGGCTCCGTGTCGGGCTCCAGTCGCAGCGGCTCGGACGCGGCGAGGAAGACACGCGACTCCCCGGGAGGGGTGAACTCGAACGTCGTCGCGTCGTCGAACACCGTCACGCCACCGGGGAGTGACGCCTCGGGGATGCGCTTCAGCCCGGACTCCTGCCCCGGGAACACGCTGACCCCCACGTAGAAGAGGCGGTCGCCGGTGGCGAGCTCGAGCTTCTCCGCCGCGAAGTCGGGGGCGGCGGCTCCCTCGTCGGCCGCGCGCAGCGCCGCGTCCGCGTAGAGCTGCGACAGCCCCGACGCCTCACGCTGCAGCTCGTCGAACGACTGTCCGCGCGTGTAGTCCTGGAACAGGCGCAGCGCGATCGCGGCCGCGAGCAGGCCGGAGACGAGGATGCCGAGCAGGAAGAGGGCCGGCAGCCGGACGCGCAGCGACCCGAGCATGGTCTCTACAGGGTAGGTGCCTACCCCGTCGGCGCGGGGCTCCGCTCGGCGCCGACCTTGTAGCCGACACCCCAGACCGTCACGATCGGCGAGGCCTCACCGAGCTTGCGGCGGATCTGCCGGACGTGCACGTCGACCGTGCGCGTGTCGCCGGCGAAGGTGTACCCCCAGACGCGCTCGAGCAGCTGGTCACGGGTGAGCACCAGCCCACGGTGGTCGAGCAGCTCCCAGAGCAGGTCGAACTCCTTGGGCGCGAGCTGCACCTCGTCGTCGCCCACGAGAACCTCGCGCCGCCCCGCGTTGATCACCACATCGCCGTGCCGGATCTCGGCCCCCTCGTCGCGCCGGCGCTCGCCGCTCGTGCGACGGAGCACGGCCTTGACCCTCGCCACCAGCTCTCGTGGATTGAACGGCTTCGTCAGGTAGTCGTCGGCGCCGACCTCGAGGCCGATGATCTTGTCCACATCCTCGTCGCGCGCTGTCAGCATCAGGATCGGCACGTCGGAGGTCTTGCGGATCCGGCGGCAGATCTCGACGCCGTCCATGTCGGGCAGGTTGAGGTCGAGCAGGATCAACGACGGCATCTCGGCGGCGACCGCGTTGAGCGCGGCGCCCCCCGTGCCGGCGGTGCGCACCGTGTACCCGGCGTTCTTCAGGTAGAGGGAGATGAACGACGCGATCGAGGGCTCGTCCTCGACGACGAGCACGTTGGAGGCGCCGGTCACGACCCCGGGAGCCGGACGGGGAGCAAGGACACGTCGAGACCGTACGCGACACGCGTGACGACGTCGGGAAGCGGTGCGGGCTCGTCGTCGTCGACCGCGTACGTGCCGGCCGCGCCGGTGACGTCGGGCTCCGCGGCGATGGTGGCGATCCCCTGCCCACGGGCGGAGATGTGGATGCCCTCGCCGCGCACCACGAGGCGATAGCGCCCGCCGGGAACGTAGAAGCTCACGTCACGACCCCTGATGCCGACCACACGCCCGCGCGGCACGCCGTTCACACGCGGGCTCCACGGGTCCGCGGGCGAGAGGTCGACGATCTGCAAGGTGCCGCTGTCGAGCCGTCCGAGGAGGGCCCCGCGCCCCTGGATCTTGATCACCCCGCGGGCGTCGACGACCGAGAGCGAGCCGGCCGAGGCATGGGCGGCGAGCACCCCCGCCGGTAGGGCGAGCGCGAGCACCGAGATGAGAAGTGCCACGCGGCGCATGCCCCCAGTATGGGCGTCTTCCACGGGCATTGAGTGAGAGCGGGGTTAGGAATGTGTAAGCGGAGCCTGCTGCCGGCGCCGTGCATAGAGTCATCCCGTGGACGTGGAGTTCACCGAGGCGCTGCTCATCGTCGGCGCCCTGCTGCTCGCCGCCGCGGCCCTCTCCGGCTGGCTGCGCGGCACCGTGCTCTCGATCTCGGTGCTGTCGGTCAGCGCCGGCGCAGCCCTCGCCTGGATCGGGGTGATCGACGTCACGCCGGGTGCGAAGAGCGTGATCGTCGTCGTCGAGCTCGCGCTCGTGCTCACGCTCTTCGCCGACGGGCTGGTAGTGGAGCGCGAGCTCCTGCAGTCGCACTGGACGCCGGCGGCGCTCGCGCTGGTGGTCGCCATGCCGATCACCCTCGGCCTGCTGGCGCTGGCGGCGAAAGGCCTCTTCCCGTCGCTGTCGTGGCCCGAGGCGTTCCTGCTCGGCGCCGTGCTCTCGCCCACCGACCCCGTGGTCACCTCCGCGGTGGTCACGGCCGAGCGGATCCCCGCCACGATCCGCCAGACGCTCAACCTGGAGTCGGGGCTGAACGACGGCCTGGCGCTCCCCTTCGTGCTGTTCTTCCTGGCACTCGCGACGGAGGCGGACAGCCCCGGGATCGAGGCGGCGCGCCTCGCCGGCGAGGCGCTGGCGGGCGCGGCGATCGGCATCGCCATCGCGCTCGTCGGCGGGTGGCTGCTCAGCCGCCTGCCGGGGGCCGGCATCGAGCACAAGTACGAGGGCGTCTACGCCCTCGCGCTCGCGCTCGTCGCGTTCGGCATCGCCGAGCAGACGGGCCTCGCCAACGGGCTGATCGCGGTCTTCGTCGGCGGCATCGCGCTCGCCGTCGCGCGCCACGAGATCCCCGACGACTTCCTCGAGTTCAACGAGAGCCTGAGCGCGCTCTTCCAGGTCGTCACGTTCACGGTCTTCGGGGCGCTGATCGTTGCCACCGGGTGGAACGGCTCGACGGTACGACTGATCGCGTTCATCGCTTTCGCGCTGCTCGTCGCGCGCCCGATCGCGGTGCTGATCTCGTTCTCACGGGTCCGCGAGCCGCTCTCGCACAAGCTCTTCATGGCGTGGTTCGGGCCCAAGGGGGTGGCCTCGATGCTGTTCGCGCTGTTCGTGCTCGCGTCGACCGATCGGAACCGGACGCTCGTGTTCGACGCCGCGTCGTTCACGGTGCTGGTCTCGATCATCGCGCACGGCCTCACCGACACCGTCGGCGCGAACTGGCTCGTGCGCCGCCTGGGCGTGGTCACTCCGCGCTGATCACGACCACGTACGCCAGCAGGTAGGCGGCGAGGCACCCCGCCGCGCTCCACCAGTCGTGGCGGCGCCGCCAGGCGAGCAGCGAGCCGACGAAGACGACGGCAGCCAGCGCGTAGAGCGACGCGACGACGGCCAGCCGTGCGGTGACCGCGGCCGGGGCCACGATCGGGCCCACGCCGATCGACAGCGTCGCGTCCACGAGCGAGCTCCCCAGCGCGTCGCCGAGCGCGATACCCGGCGACCCGCGCGACAGCGCCGTCAGGTCGACGGCGATCTCCGGCGCCGACGTCCCCATCGAGGCGCCGAAGAAGGCGAGGATGAACTCGGGCACGCCAACCTTCTCCGCCAGCTCGACGAGCGCTCGCACGGCAACGGTGGCGCCGAGCCCCACGACGCCGAGCGCGACGAAGAGCACTGCGACCTGACGTGGGATCCCGGAGACGCGGACCTCGGGTGGGTCGTCGACCTCGCCGCCGCCGACCAGCCTGGCCACGATCACGATCGCCAGGAGCCAGGAGCCGACGAGCAGCAGGCCGTCGATCCGTCCCAGGTAGCCGTCGGCGGTGACGATCGCGGTCAGCCCGAGACCGCCCGCCGTCAGCGCCGTCACCAGCCCGACCTGTCGTCGCGAGACAGCGATCATGGCGACGACGATCGGGAACAGGCCGAGCACGAACGTGTACTGGGTCAACGTTGAGCCGACCGAGTCGCCCACGTTGACGTCCGCCTCGTCCTGCACGTGGGCGGCGACCGAGTTTGCGATCTCGGGAAGGTCGGTGCCGACCGAGACCAGCACGACGCCGACGAGGAACGCGGGGGCGTTGACGGCGGCGGCGATCGCCCGCGTGTAGCCGACGGCGACGTCGCTCGCGCCGATCGCGAGCGCGAGCCCGACGAGCACGAGCACGATTTGGAGGGCGACGTCCACGAAAGCGGCAGCGGGGGATCGAGCCGAGCTTCTCGGCACCCCGATCCTATGACACCCCTCGCTAGGCTCGTTGTGTGGACGTCGTCGCCATCGTCGTGTTCGTGGTCGCGCTCGCGGTGATCGCCCTCGAGTGGGCGCACCGGACGAAGGTCGCGCTCGGCGGTGCCGCGCTGATGGTGCTGCTCGGCATCCTCGACCAGGAGGCCGCGATCGAGTCGATCGACTGGGCAACCCTCGGCCTGCTGGCGGGGATGATGATCATCGTCGGCCTCGTCGAGCCGACCGGCGTCTTCACCTACCTCGCGCTGCGGGTGGCGCAGCTGTCGCGCGGC
>JAOUEK010000037.1 GCA_029858755.1 Thermoleophilia bacterium | reverse complement strand
ACCGCGTGAATGCTAGCCCGCTCGCAGGACGTGCGCCTTGCCCTCGAAGAGGGTGCTGCCGACGCGGATCAGGGTCGCCCCCTCCTCCACCGCGACCTCCCAGTCCTGGCTCGTGCCCATCGAGAGCGCAGAGAGCTGGTGCTGCGCCGCGAGCGTGCGCAGGCGCCGGAACCACGGCCGCGATCGCTCCGGCTCGTCGGTGAACGGCGGCATCGTCATCAGGCCCCGGATCAAGCCGGGGTAGCGCTCGAGGAACGACTCGATCTCGTCGGGAGCGACGCCTCCCTTCGAGCCCTCGCCGGCGAGGTTCACCTCCAGCAGCGCCGGCACCTGGAGGCGGCGCGCGGAGGAGTCACTGTCCAGCGAGTGGACGAGCTCGCACAGCCTGTTCACGACCTTGACCTTGTTCGACTGGAGGTGCCCGATGAAGTGCCAGCGGAAGGCATCCCCGTAGACGGCGTGCTTGCGCTCCAGGTCCTGCGCGCGGTTCTCGCCCACGATCTCGATACCCGCCTCGGAGAGCACTGCCATCTCTTCGAGCGACACGTACTTGGTCGCGGCGACGATCTCCACACCGGGCCCCGCGACCTCCCGGATTCGCCGGAGGCGCTCCCGCACGTCCGCCGCGGTCACCCGGCGAGCTCCCTGGCCAGCGCGAGCAAGCGGTCGCGGTCGTTGCGCTCCGGGTCATCGAGAACGGCCTCGAGCAGGCCATGGAGCACACGACCCAGCTCGGGGCCCTCGGCGAGCCCGGCTGCGATCAGGTCGTCGCCGCCGACGGCGAGATCGGTCACGTGATGCGCACTCGCCTGCTCCCGCTCGAGCGCCGCGCGGAGCGCGGCGAGGCGCTCGCGCTCGGCGTCGGGCACGCTCTTGACCGAGAGGTCGGCCTGCTTGAGCGTGACGAGGTCGAAGGCCACCGCATCGCCGTGTGCCGCGAGGAAGCGGCGGGCGGCGGCGCCGTCGACCTCGCCCACGCGGAACGGGTGCTCGCGCACCAGCGTGGTCACCCGCCGCTGCATGCGCCCCGGGTACCGCAGACGGCGCAGCACGTCGCGTGCGATCACCGCACCACGCTGCCCGTGGCCCTCGCCCGCCGCGGCGGCACCGGGCTTGCCGAGGTCGTGGAGCAGCGCGGCGAGGCGCACGGCCAGCGGTGCGCCGAGGTCCGCGGACGCCTGGACGACGGCGAGCACGTGCTCGTCGAGCGGGAGCGGCTGGCGCTCGCTGCAAAGGTCGAGCCCGATCGCCGGCCGGATCTCGGGCAGCACCTCGACGAGGGCACCCGTGTCGCGCGCCAGTCGCAGCGCGAGCCCGGGCCGGACGCCGAGCAACAGCTTCGACAGCTCGCCGAGGCCATCCGCTGCAAGGCCGCCGCCAATCCGCTCCGCCGAGACGTGACGCAGCCCCGACGCCTCGACCCGCATGCGCGCGAGCGTCTCCCCGGTGGGGGTGAAGCCGAGCTGCGACACGAGGCGGAGCCCCCGCAGGATCCGCAGCGGGTCCTCTGCGAAGGCGCCCGGCGAGAGCACGCGGAGCTCGCGTCGTGCCAGGTCGACGAGCCCGCCGAAGGGGTCGACCAGCTCGCCCGTGTCCAGGTTGCGGGCGAGCGCGTTGATCGTGAAGTCGCGCCGGGCCATGTCCTCGGCAACCCCCACGCCCGGGTCGCCGACGATCTCGAAGTCCCGGTGGCCCGGGCCGGTCGACCGCTCGGCCCGCGGCGGCGTGAGCTCGATGCCCTTCGGCACCAGGCCGCGGATGCTCCGGTCCGCGGGATGCAGGCGCACGCCGACGAGCTGACCGTGGACCTCCATGTCCTCGACTCGGCCGTGGCGGGCGAGCAGCCCCCGGAGCCGCGCGTGATCGACGCCCGGCACGAGGAAGTCCTCGTCGCCGTGCGGGATCCCGAGCAGCTCGTCGCGGACGGCGCCACCGACCACGAAGGCGCCGATCCCGAGCGAGCGCACGTAACGACGGACTTCGGTGGGCACGACGGTGATTCTGCGCACGTGGGCGGCGGTCACCGGTGCGACCGCCTTCGGCGCGTCAGAGGTGCGCGATCGCCTCGATCTCGACGAGCGCTCCGGAGGGGAGCCCCGAGACCTCGACCGTCGACCGTGCGGGCGGGTGATCGCCGACGTGGCGTGCGTACACCTCGTTCATGCGCGCGAAGTCGCCGAGGTCGCGCAGGAACACCGTGGTCTTCACCAGGCGGTCGAGCGAGCTGCCGGCCGCCTCGAGGATCGCCGCGAGGTTCCGCATCACCTGCTCGGCCTGCTGCTCCACGTCGCCCTCGACGGCGGCGTCGCCGGGGCGCAGCCCGAGCTGCCCCGCGACGAAGACGAGGCCTCCGACGCGGATCGCCTGGTTGTACGGGGCGCCCTGGAACGGCGCCGGCGCGGAGTCGGTGCGGATCACGTCCTTGCCCATGCTTTCCTCCTCCCGGGTCGACGGGGATCGACCCTACGTGGTCATCGACGCGCCGGGGGACGTCGCGCGCGCGAGCGCGACGCCGAGCGCCTTGAAGATCGCCTCCAGAACGTGGTCGCTGTCCGTTCCCTCGATCAGCCGCACGTGCAACGTGAGCCCGGCCGCCTCCGCGAGCGAGCGAAGGAAGCGGGCGGCGAGGTCGGTGCCGAGGCCCCCGACACCCGTGAGGTCGGCATTCGAGTGGACGAGCGGACGGTCGGTGCGCTCGACGACCACCATCGCGAGCGCCTCGTCTGCTGGCATCGTGGCGGCGCCGTGGGCACCCCCCAGGAGCAGCGGCCCGACCGCGTGCCCGAGAGCTGCGCCGGCCGCGTCCACCTCGGCCTCGGGATCGTCCGGGTCGATCTCGAGCACGAGGTCGAAGCGGCCGGTACGGGCCAGCTCCTCGAGCAGGTGGTCGAGCAGTGGCAAGCCCGTTGCGACGTTCGCACTGCCGGAGCCGTGCGAGACGCGTGCCCCGCTCACAGGTCGGCCCTGTCCACGAAGGCGCCGAGCGCGCGCAGCCGCTCGTCGATCCGCTCGTAGCCCCGGTCGATCTGGCCGATGTTGCCGATCGTCGAGCGTCCCTCGGCGCACAGCGCCGCGATCAACATGGCCATGCCGGCGCGGATGTCCGGGCTCTCGAGCCGCTCCCCGTACAGGCGCGAGGGGCCGGTGACGACCGCGCGATGGGGGTCGCAGAGGATGATCCTGGCGCCCATCGAGACGAGCTTGTCGACGAAGAACAGCCTGCTCTCGAACATCTTCTCGAAGATCAGCACCGTCCCGTGCGCCTGCGTCGCCGCCGTGACCGCGATCGACGTCAGGTCGGCCGGGAAGGCGGGCCAGATCCCGCTCTCGATCTTCGGGATCTGGCCGCCGAGATCGTCCTCCACGCGCAGCTGCTGTCCTGCGGGAACGCACACCGAGCGCTCGCCGATCTCGAGCTCGATCCCGAGCTTGCGGAAGGAGGGCACGATCGAGATCAGGTCGTCCGGCTCCACCTCCTCCACCGTCACCGAGCCGCCCGTGACCGCCGCCAGCGCTGCGAAGCTCGCGACCTCGATGTGGTCGGGGCCGATCCGGTACGTGCCACCGGTGAGGCCGTCGACGCCGCGGATGTGCAGGATGTTCGAGCCGATGCCGGTGATCTCGGCGCCGAGCGACACGAGGAACCGGCACAGGTCCTGGATGTGCGGCTCGCAGGCAGCGTGCCCGACCACCGTCTCGCCGTCCGCCAGCACCGCCGCCATGATCGCGTTCTCGGTGCCCATCACCGATGCCTCGTCCAGGTACATCCTCCGGCCACGGAGGCGGTCGACGCGTAGCTCGTAGGCGCCGTTCAGCTCGAACGTCGCGCCCAGCTCGGTGAACGCCTGGATGTGCGTGTCGAGCCTGCGGCGCCCGATCACGTCGCCTCCCGGCGGCGGCACGGTCACGTGCCCGAAGCGGGCGAGCAACGGCCCCGCGAGCAGGAAGGACGCCCGGATGCGCCGGCAGAGGTCCGGGTCGAGCGACGTCTTCGAGACCCCGGAGGTGTCGACGGTGACCTCGTTCTGCGCCGTCCACGAGGCGTCGGCCCCGAGGTCGACGAGCAGCTCGACCATCGTCTCCACGTCCCGGATGCGCGGCACGTTCTCCAGCCGCACGGGCCCGCTCGCCAGCACGGACGCGGCGAGAACGGGCAGGGCGCCGTTCTTGTTGCCCGCTGCCCGGACCACTCCCGAGAGCGGCCGGCCGCCTTCGATCACGAACGACTCCATGAGCGGCGGGTATCGTAGCGCCCCGGATGGAAGTGACCCGTGATCGCGCGTGGTCGACGCTGACCCGCTACACCACCAGCGAGTCCCTGCGCCGCCACGCGCTGGCCGTCGAGGCATCGGTTCGCTTCTACGCGCGACTGCACGGCGAGGACGAGGAGCTTTGGGGCGCGACCGCGCTTCTGCACGACTTCGACTACGAGATGCACCCCACTCTCGACAAGCATCCGCAGGACGGGGCGCCGCTCCTGCGCGAGGAGGGCTACCCGGAGGAGCTGATCACGGCGGTGCTCTCCCATGCCGAGCACCTGGGCCTGCCGCGCGACACGCCGCTGAAGCAGACGCTCTTCGCGTGCGACGAGCTCTCCGGCTTCGTGCACGCCTGTGGCCTCGTGCGACCCACCGGGCTCGACGGCCTCGAGCCCAAGTCCGTGCGGAAGAAGCTGAAGCAGCCCTCGTTCGCAGCCGGCGTCCACCGCGACGAGGTCTACGCGGGCGCCGAGCTCCTCGGGCTGCCGCTCGACGAGCACATCGCGAACGTCGTCGCGGCCCTGCAGCCGATCGCCGCGGAGCTCGGCCTCCCCACCGGCTGAGCGCCTCTCGGGACCGTCCCCTGATCAGCCAGCGGGGCGGACGCCGTCGAGCAGGCGCTGCAGGTCACCCTCGGTCGTCCACCAGCCCACGGACACACGGACGAGGTCGCGCCCGGGAAGCTCGCGTACGCGAACACCGGCCTCGTGCAGCCGCTGCACGAGCTCCGCGGCGTCGCCGCCCGGCCGCCGGAAGGCGACGAGCGGTGACGCGCCACCCGGGACGAGCTCGACGTGCGGAGCCAGCAGCTCGCGGCAGCGCGCGGCCATCACCAGCGCGTGACGCTGTCCCCACGCTGGCCGTTCCCCCAGCGCAGTGAGCAGGCCGCGGAGGCTCGCACGCGACCACCAAGACCGCTCGAACCTCGCCGCCCCTTCCCGCGGGACGAACGAGCCGTCGGGGTCGTACGACACCTGGGCGAAGTAGCTCGGCGCGGCGACCCGCAGGCGCTCCGGGTCGGCGACGATCAGGGCGCCGGTCGCATCGGGGCCACACAGCCACTTCTGCCCCGAGATCGTGAGGAAGTCGAGACCCGCGGCGTCGACGGCGATCGTCCCCACCGACTGCGCCCCGTCCACGAGCACCGGGACCCCGCTCGCCTCCCGCAGCTCCGCAACCGGGAGCAGCGCCCCCGTCGTCCAGAGCACCTGTGAGAGCGCGAGCAGCCGCGTGCGGGGGGTCACGGCCGCGAGCACGCGCTCGGGGTCGGGTGGCACCACCACGACCCGGGCGCCGGATGCGGCGAGCGCGCCGAGCAGGCCGAAGTGCTCGTCCGTCGTGGTCACGACCTCGTCGTCGGGCCCGAGCCCCAGCCCGGCGGCGACGATGTTGCAGCCCTCCGTCGTCGACGTGGTCAGGGCGACGGCTGCCGCGTCGGCGCCGACCAGCTCGGCGACGCGCGCGCGCATCTCGACCCGCAGGCCGAGCGTGTCGAGGAAGTACGGCAGGCCTGTGCGTCCCTCGAGCAGGTCGCGCTCCTGCTCCTCGCGCATCACGCGCAGGGTGTCGCGCGACAGCGGGCCGAAGGTGCCGGCGTTGAGGTAGGCGACCTGCTCGAGCACCGGGAAGCGCTCGCGCGCCGCCGCCACTTCTGCGCTCGCGGGCACGGTGTCGCGAAGGCTCTCCATCGTCGCCTCTACTCTACGGACGCCGGATGCGCGTCCTCCTCGCCGACCCGCCCGCCTACACGCCGCCGTACGACCATGCGCTCGCGCGCGCGCTCGCTGCGACCGGCACGGAGGTCGAGCTCGTCACGTCGCGGTTTCGCTACGGGCCGACGCCGACGCCCGTCGGGTACCGAGTCCGCGAGCGCTTCTACCCGCTCTCCTCCCGTCTGCCGGCGAGGCGCGCGCGGCTGGTGGTGAAGGCGGTCGAGCACCCGCTCGGGCTCGCGCTGCTCGCCGCCGCCAAGCCCGACGTCGTGCACCTCCAGTGGTGCGGGGCGCCGGAGGTCGACGCGTGGCTTCTGCGTGCACGGGCGCCGGTCGTCTTCACGGCGCACGACCTGCTGCCACGCCGGACGGCCCACCGTCGGCGGACGTGGCGCCGCCTGTTCGGCCGCTTCGACCGTGTCGTCGTGCACTCCGAGGCAGGCCGGGCCGCTCTCGTCTCGTTCGGCGTCGACTCCTCCGTGCTGCGCGTGATCCCGCACCCCGTGTTCCCGGGGAGGGTGAGGCGCGACGACGACGGCCGCACGGCCGTGGTGCTCGGGGCGCTGCGCCCGTACAAGGGCGTGCCCGACGCTGTCGAGGCGGTGCTGCGCGTGGACGGAGCCCGCCTGCTCGTCGCTGGCGACCCGCGGTTCCCGCTGGCGGCGTTGCGCGAGCGGGCCGCAGAGCGGGCCGAATGGCGCCTGGGCTGGCTCGACGACAACGCGCTCGACGCAGCGCTCGCCGAGGCGACGGTCGCGCTCTTCCCGTACCGCGCGGAGCTCGACCAGTCCGGCGCGCTCCTGCGCGCGCTCGGCAGCGGCGTGCCGGCCGTCGTCTACGACGTGGGCGGGCTCGGCGAGGTGGTCTCGCGCTACGGCGCGGGCCGCGTGGTCGCGCCGGGCGACGTGTCGGCGCTCGCCGCGGCGATCGAGGAGCTGACGAGCGACGAGGCCGCGCTCGCGGAGGCCCGCCGCGGCGCCGAGCGCGCCCGCGACGAGCTCACCTGGGAGGCGGCGGCGCGCGCTCACGTCGGGGTATACCGGGAGCTGGCTGCGTGATCCGGCGCCGCAGCCGCTTCGGGGAGCTCGTCGATCGGCAGCTGGCGCTCTTCGCTGTGGACGAGGCCGACCTCCTGGAAGAGGCCGAGGCGGCGCTGGACGCCTGGCGCGGCAGCGGACGGGAGAGCGCGGAGGAGGCATACGGCGACTACCAGCTCGCGGTCGACGCGATCGCCGACCGGCTGCTCGACATCCGTGAGTCGTATGCCGCAACGCTCGCCGCCGGGGACGACGACGAGTACCGACACGCGTTGGGGCGCGCCGTGGCCCGGCGCTTCCGGGCGCATCCGTCCGTTGTCGCCGACCTCGCCGAGCCCGGTTGACGCCGCGGCCGGGGTGAAGCCGCCGGCCGCGTCTCACAGCGGCGGGCACGAGGGGCGACCAGCCCCGAGCCCGACACCTGTGCCTTCCGCCTCACGCTGCAGCGGCAGGGCGAACGGCGGGGCCAGGCTCGAGGCCCGACCCCGGGCCGGCTTCAGCCAGGTCCCCGCTTCCGGGCGCGACGCCTCGTGGTGGGCCGCGGACACGCCCGCGCAGGTCGGGCGAACGTCACGCGTCGGCCTCGCCCAGCCGACGGGCGAGCTTCCGGTGGCGGCGCGCCTCCTCCGCCCGACCCTGCTTCTCGAGGCTGCGGGCCAGCGCGAGGTGCGCGTACCCGTCGACCGGTGAGAGCTCGAGCACCTTGCGGAACTCGGCCTCCGCCTCGCTCCAGCGGGTCATGCGGAAGTACGCGATCCCGAGCGCCTCTCTGATCGACGCCTTCTCCGGCTCGAGGCGCTTCGCGCGTTCGAGCGGCACCGTTGCCTGTGCGGCGAGCCCGGCGCGTAGACGGGCCCGTCCCTGCTGGAACAGCTCGTACGCGTCGCTCACCTCTACAGCGTGCCCGTGCTGTCAAACCGCCCGTCGCGGGAGCAGCGACCGCAGTGAGCACGCCCCGCGCACCCGCCGGCCGGGGCCCATGCGCTCGCGCATCAGCTCGAGCACCCGCCGGAGCTCGCGCCTCGCGTCCGTCGCCGCCTGCGTCGCACGCTCGGGCGGGCCGAAGCGGGCACGGCCGAGTGCCTCCACGAGTGCGCCCGAGGGCACTCCCAGCCCGCGCTCCGTGGCCTCGCGGAGCTCGCCGAGCCCAGCCCCCCGGCGCACGGGGACTCGCTGGTCGCGGAGGACGTCCTCCAGCTCGAGGCGAACGGCGAGCGCGAGCCTGCGTCCGTCGCGCGCCATGTAGCGGCGCCAGCGGCGAACGGCCTTGAGCCCGGCCACCGACCCCAGCGCCGCCGCGACGGCAAGCAGGGCGAGGGCGAGCACGATGCCGCGACGTGGCGACCGAGCGTCGCTGGCAGCGGGAGCGGCCGCCGTGGCCCCACCGGCCGTCGTGCCCCCGAAGTCGACGACGTCGAGCAGGGCGCCGCGCCCGAGTGCGCGGATCGCGTCGGCCGAGTCCGACGCGAACGTGTAGCCGGCGGTGAGCGTGCCACGCCCGGGGGTGGGGTCGAAGGTCACCCACCCGTAGCCCTGGAACCACGCCTCGACCCAGGCATGCGCGTCCTGGTCGGCGACGTCCCAGACTCCGTCCTTCCAGCGTCCGCTGGTGAAGCCGACCGCGACGCGCGCCGGGACGCCGAGCAGCCGCAGCATCAGCGCCATCGTCCCAGCGAAATGCTGGCAGTACCCCGATCGATGCCGGGTCACGAAGTCGACGAGCGCAGGCCGCGGCCCGGCCGGTGGTCGTTCCTCGTAGCGGAAGCCCCCCGTCTCGCGCAGCCAGCGCTCGACGGCGAGCGTCGCCTCGTAGGGTGAGCCGGCGCCGGCCGCGATCCGTGTCGCCTCCTCCCAGAGCGGCCGGTAAGCGCGCACCGCCAGGTACCGGTCGTCGCTGAACACGCGCCTGACCACGACCTCCCGTCCGGGGAGTCCGAAGGCGGGCAGCACGGCCCGGTCGAAGGCCAGGTATCGCGACGCCGCTTGCGGATACTCCGGGCGAGAGGCGAGTAGCTCACGGGGGAGCGGCCGCGGCACGTACCCCCAGATCGTGTAGCGGTCACCGGCGTCGACGCCGTCGGGCGCCCGCATCACGCCGCCACTGAGCACGAACACGCGCGACAGGGCCGTGCCCTCCACGCGCATCGGCTGGCCGGCGCCGATCAGATGGTCGTCGTCGAGTCGGACGACCTCTACCTCCTGCTTCACCCAGGAATCGGCGTCGGCAGCGCCGTCCGGCAGCAGAGGGTCTGCCGGAAGGCGCCCCGCGGGTCGCGAGATCGCCACCGGGTAGAGATTCTCGAACCACCGATCGGCGGTGAACAGGTCGAGCGTCGACGCCCGCCAGTAGAGCGCGCTGCGAGCGGCGCGGATCCGGAGCACGGTCGTCCGCCGCGCTGGGAAGGTGATGCCGTCGTACTGAGCGTCCCACACGTAGCCGACGCCGACGCGTCCGCGCTCGGGGCCGAGGAGCGACCACGTCCTCCACCCGAGGTACGGCGCGCTCGGCTGCGCCCCGGCGCCCGCGGCGCCGACCGCGAGAGCGATCACGGCGGCGAGCGCGACGCCCGAGGCGACGACCTCGCG
>JAOUEK010000490.1 GCA_029858755.1 Thermoleophilia bacterium | reverse complement strand
ATCTCCGGCGTGGACATCGGCAGGAACACGAGCAGGTTGGTGAAGCCCCGGCCCCGGAAGCTGTGGCGGACGATGGCCATCGCCACGAGCGTCCCGAGCACGGTCGCCACCAGCGAGGAGAGGAGGGCGATCTCGATCGACGTCTCCACGGATCCACGGAGACCGAGCACCCGGTCCCAGTTCAGCCAGTTGTCGAACGTGAACTCCTGCCAGACGTAGTTGAAGCGCCCGGCGGGCTTGTTGAAGGAGAAGAGGATCACGACCGCGATCGGCAGCATCAGGTAGCCGAAGACGAGCATCGCGTAGACGGTGAGCGTGTGGTGCTTGACGAAGCGCCACACGCGGGCGCCCGCGCCGAGGCGGCTCGCCGGGGTGACGGTCTCGGCGGCGCTCGTCATCCGGTGAGCCGCTCCGTGCCCACGACCTTGGCGTACACGAGGAGGGCGGCGAGGATCGTCGCCATCAGGACGAAGGAGAGCGCGGCCGCCGTCGGGTAGTCGATCAGCTCGAGGAACTTCGACTGGATCACGTTGCCGAGCATCGACTGCTGCGGCGTGCCGAGCAGCTGCGCGTTGATGAAGTCGCCGGCGGCGGGGATGAACGTGAGCAGCGTGCCGGCGACCACCCCGGGGGCGGACAGGGGCAGCGTCACGCGCAGGAAGGATTGCAAGGGGCTCGCGTAGAGATCCTTCGCCGCCTCGTGCAGCCGCGGGTCGACCTGCTCCAGCGAGACGTAGATGGGGAGCGCCATGAACGGGAAGAAGTTGTAGGTGATCCCCGCGACCACGGCGACCGAGGTCGCGAGCAGCCGGCCGTCGTCGGCGAGCACCCCGATCGAGCGAAGGGCACCGACGACCGGGCCCTCGTCGGCGAGGATGTTGAGCCACGCGAGCGTGCGGATCAGGTACGTGACGAAGAACGGCGCGACGATGAACAGCAGGAACAGGTTCTTCCACTGCCCACCGCGGAACGCGATCCAGTACACGAGCGGGTACGCCAGCGCGAGCGCGACGAGCGTGGCAATGCCCGCGTAGAGGACGGAGCGGAGCAGCTGCTCCCGGTAGTCGGTGAACGCCTCCGCGTAGTTCGAGAGCTCCCAGGTGAACGAGTAGTTGCCGAGCGAGCCGCTCTCGAGCGACTGGTACCCGAGGAAGACGAGCGGGACGACGAAGAAGATCGCGAGCCACGCGATCCCCGGCGCGAGCAGGAGGTACGGCGTGACGCTGCGGTGCCGGTGCAGGAAGCCGCCCACGTCAGCGGTCACTCACTCGGCGGTGCAGGCAGGAGCGCGAGGCCTCCCCTGCGGCGGGGAGACCTCGCGCCAGATCCGTCAGGCGCCGAGCACCTGCTGCCACTTCTCGATGTAGCTCTCGTTGTTGAGCGCCGTCGCGTCGAAGCCGCTGACCTTCTCGAGCGTGGCGTCGTCCGGGATGATCAGCGGGTTGTTCGCGAGCTCGGGGTCGATCTTGGCGAGCTCGTCCTTCGTGCCCGCGACGGGCGGGATGTAGTTGACGTACGCCTCGATGGGGGCGGCGTTCACCGGGTCGTAGACGAAGTTCATGAAGGTGGACGCCGTCGCCGCGCTGCCCCCGAGCGGCACCAGCATGTTGTCGGTCCAGATCATCCCGCCCGCGTCCGGGATCGCGAACTCCAAGTCGGGGTTGTCGATCTGCAGCTGCACGATGTCACCCGACCAGGCGACCGCGGCGGCGATGTTCCCCTGGGAGAGCGGCTGCGCGTAGTCGTTGCCGGTGAAGCGGCGGATCTGGCCATCGTCGACCGCCTTCTGGACGACGGCGATCGCAGCGTCGAAGGTGTCGTCGCTGACCGACGTGGGATCGTCGCCGTTCTGCTTCATGACCAGCCCGACGGAGTCGGCCATCTCGGTCAGCATCGTCACCTTCCCCTTCAGCTTGGGGTCGGTGAGCAGCTGCTCGATCGACGTCACCGGGCCCGTCAGCTTCGGGTTCCAGGCGATGCCGGTCATGCCCGACTGCCAGGGCAGCGAGTACTCGCGATCGGGGTCGAACGGCGGGCTCTGCTGGGCGGGGATCAAGTTCGAGATGTTCGGGATCAGGTCCTTGTTCAGCTTCTCGACCCAGCCGTTCTCGATCAGGAGCGAGGGGAAGCGTGAGTTGTCGGTGAACACGAAGATGTCGCGGTCGATCGAGCGCCCCTGCGACAACGGCCCCTGCACCTTCGCGAAGTAGGTGGCGTTGTCGTTGATCTCCTCGAAGTAGTTGACCTTGATCCCCGTCTCCTCGGTGAACTTGTCGAGCGTGGGGAATGTCTTCGTGTCCTCGTCGACGTCGACGTACAGCGGCCAGTTGGCGAAG
>JAOUEK010000489.1 GCA_029858755.1 Thermoleophilia bacterium | reverse complement strand
GCGCGTCGTCGGCCTGCACTTCTTCAATCCGGTCGCCGTGCTCCCGCTCGTCGAGGTCGTGCGCACACCCGCGACCGACGACGCCTCGCTGGCGACCGCCTGGGACGTCGTTCGGCGGCTGCGCAAGCGCGGCGTGCTCGTCGCGGACGCGCCCGGGTTCGTCGTCAACCGGATGCTCACCCGCCAGTCCGCGGTGCTCTTCGCCGCGGTCGAGAACGGCAACACGTACGAGGAGACCGACGAGGCCGCGCTCGGGATCGGGCTACCGATGGCTCCCTCCGCCCTCCTGGCCATGGTCGGCCCGAAGGTGGCGAACCACGTCCGGCACCAGCTGCACGCGTCGTTCCCGGATCGCATCCCGCTCTCGCCGACGCTCGCGAACCTTGCGGCCGGGGAGATGGACGTGGTGCGCACGGGCGACGACCGCAGGACGGTGGAGGAGATCCGCGAGCAGCTCCTCGAGGCGTACGCGGACGAGGCGCGGCACATCCTCGAGGACGGCGTCGTCGGCTCCGCCGCCGAGATCGACGCCTGCCTGATCCTGGGCGCCGGGTTCCCGTTCTTCCGTGGCGGCATCACCAAGCACCTCGACCAGAGCGGCGTCTCCGAGCGTGTCGTCGGTCGCCCGCTCGCCGAGCTCGGACGGGGCGCCGGGTAGCAACGGTCGGGCGGGTGCGCTAGGCTCTGGGCAGCGGCTCCGCCCGACGCACTCGACCGAGTGCGCCCGCGCGAGCCGACTCCTTCGGCGATGCGGCACGAGAAGCGTGCTGCGCCTATGCAGGAAGCGACACTCCAGACGCACACCCCGACGGCGGCCGCCGAGGCTCTCGCAGCGGCGGCGGCGCAGGCTGCCCGCTGGGCCGGCGAGCCCTTCCTGCACCCGGGCGAGGATCCCGTGAGCGCGCTCGCTCCGGGGACCGCGCGCCGCGCCGCCCTCGACGACGCGCAGACGGAGATGGAGGAGGGTCGCAAGTCGCCCTCGGCGCGGTGGAGGGTGCGCTACGGCCTGATGCTCGGCCTCGAGCGCGTGCTCGCGGCGGAGACGCCGACGACGGCTTCCGGCACGGTGCTCCGGCGCCACCAGATCGACGCGCTCGCAGGGATGCTCACCGAGCTGATCGCCGCCACGCAGCGCGAGGCCGACGAGAACGGCAACGGCGCCGTCACCGCGGTCGTCGGCGCCGATGACGACACCGCCGATCAGGAGCTGGAGGACGAGGACGACGTCGACGCCGGCTTCATCGACGACGACCAGGACGAAGACGAGACCGCCGAGCACGCCGCCGACCCCGGCGCCGCCCGCCGCTATCGCTTCCGGCACCCGACCGCGTCCGGCAAGACGATCGCCGCCGCCGGCTTCGTCGAGGGCGCGCGCGAGCTGGGCATCCTGATCCTCACCCACCGACGACTGCTCGTCGACCAGTTCCGCCGCGACCTCACGACCGAGGGCTACGGCGACCGTCTGGTGCCTGCGATCGAGAACGGGAAGAAGCCGCTGCGCGACGACCCGATCACGATCCAGACGTACGCTTGGTTCGCGCGCCACGCAGACGAGGTCTCGCGCGACGCCTACCAGCTCGTGATCTGCGACGAGGCGCACACGGCGCTCGGCGAGAAGACGTCGGCGGCGATCCGCGCCTTCCCCGAGCCGCTGTACATCGGCATGACGGCGACCGAGCAGCTGATCGCCAAGCAGGTCTCGGACGTCTTCCCGGCCTCGGTCGACGACCTGCCGCTCGCCGACGCCGCCCGGCGCGGCCTGATCGCGCCGCTCCGCTGTCTCCGCGTGCCACCCGTCGCCGCCGTCAACTCGGTGCCGATCGTGGGCGGCGACTTCGAGGAGCGCGCGCTGGCCGAGGCTCTCGACCACACGGCCCTGAACCAGGCGGCGGCAAGCCTCTACCGCGATCGGTTCGGCTCCACGCCCGGGATCGTGTACGCAGCCGGGGTCGCCCACGCGTACAACCTCGCGCAGGAGTTCCGCGCCGCCGGGCTGCGCGCCACCGCCGTCTCCGGGCGGACGCCGCCGCGCGAGCTCGCGGAGACGCTCGCCGCCTACGAGCGCGGCGAGATCAACGTCCTCGTCAACGCACAGCTGCTCGCGGAGGGCTGGAACTCGCCCCGCGCGACGGTGTGCATGCACCTGGCGCCGACCGCGTCGCGTCGCGTCTACCAGCAGCGCATCGGCCGCATCATGCGCATGCACGCGCGCAAGGAGGCCGGGATCGTCGTCGACTTCGTGCCCAAGGGCGCGACCCACAACGAGCGCGTGATGTCGCTGCACGCCCTGCTCGACTCCGACTTCTACCGCGAGGGCGCGCGCGTCACGCCGGCCCC
>JAOUEK010000488.1 GCA_029858755.1 Thermoleophilia bacterium | reverse complement strand
CGGGCCGACGACGAGGATCGGCGCCTGCGCCCAGCGCTCGGCGAGACGCTCCCACTCGCGCACGAGCATCGGCACCGTGCAGGCGAGGCAGAGCGCGTCGACCGCGTCGACGTCGAGCAGCCCGGAGAGGAGCACGCCGAGCTCGTCGCCCGTGCGCGTCCGGTCGGTGGCCACGCGCCAGTGGTCGTCGAGCCGGTCGCCGTCGTACACCCCGAGCACGGTCTGCGTGTTGCCGACGTCGACGGCGAGGAGCATGCGCGAGATTGTAGGGACGAGTCTCCGGGCGTCCTACCCGGCTCCGCGGTCGCGCCCGACGAGAGCGGGTGCGGCCGCCGCTACAGGGCTTCGTCGTCCGGACGGAGCGTCTCGCCGATGCGCTGGGCCAGGTCCTCCGCGGTCAGCCGCGGCTCGTCGCCCTCGCCGCGCAGCTCCTCGACGGTGACGTCGCCCGACGTGTAGACCTCGGCGCGCGGGATGATCCGCGTGGGACGGTTCTTGTCCCACACCCACACGTCCTCCATCTGCGCGTGGAAGAAGGGGTAGCTGGCCTGCGGCACGACCTTCAGCTCCAGCCGGTTGCAGAGGTACGTGGCGTCCTGCGTGAGCACGCAGTAGCGAAACAGCGGGAAGACCGCCGTGTACTCCTTCTTCAGCTGCAGCTCGAGCTCGGCGTCGAACTCGTCGAGCTCGTCCAGGTGGCTCATGCGCCAGAGTCTAGCCCTGCGAGCAGCTCGTCCACGCGGCCCCGCCCGGGGACGGTGAGCTCCGAGTCGAGGTCGAGCAGCGGCTCGAGCGCGAAGCGGCGCTCGTGCAGCCGCGGGTGGGGCACGGTGAGGCCAGGCTCGTCGATCACGTCGCGTTCGTAGAGCAGGAGGTCGAGATCGATCAACCGCGGCCCGTAGCGCTCGCCCTCGCGCACGCGGCCGAGCGAGCGCTCCACCGTGAGCAGGACGTCGAGCAGCTCCCGCGCGGGCAGCGCCGTCTCCAGTGCCGCGGCGGCGTTGAGGAAGCGCGGCTGGTCGACGACGCCGACCGGGTCGGTCTCGCGCACCGCCGACACGCCCACGACCTCGACGTCGTCCCGTTCCGCGAGCAGGGTGAGCGCACGGCGGAGCGTGGCCTCGCGGTCGCCGAGGTTCGCGCCGAGACCGACGAAGGCTCGTGGCACGCGACCGACCTTAACGGTCGGTTCACCGATTCCTTGCATCCACTGCCCCGGCCCACACGTACCGTTGAGGGATGCTCGTCTCGCTGGTCACGGCGCTCGTCTCGCTGGTCGCTGCATTCGGCGGGTCGCAGCAGCGGGAGACGATGCTCGTCGTCCTCGAGCCGGATGCGGCGTGTCGCGAGGCGGCGACGCTCGCCGCGGCCGGTGCGACGCTCGCCGTCCCGGAGATGCGGCTCTGGCGCCTCGGCCCCGAGGTAGCCCCTTCGGTGCTGGAGGGGCTCGAGCGGCGGGGCGCCGTTCACCTCGCGGAGCCCGTGAGGGAGAACGCCGGCACGCTCGCGACCTCGGTGACGCCGGACCCCCTGTCCGCCGACGAGTGGTGGCGCGTGGCGATCGGCGTCGACGGCCTCGAGCCGCCCGGCCCCGGCGTGCCGATCACGATCGTCGACTCCGGCCTGGACTTCCAGCATCCCGAGTTCGCCGGGCGCCCGAACACCGAGGCCCTCAACCCGCAGGAGCCCGCTCCGCTCGGCGGCGAGCACGGCACCGCCGTCGCCTCCGTGATCGGCGCGCCCGCGAACGGGCAGGGCATCGTCGGCATCTACCCGCAGGCGGTGCTCCGCTCGTGGGACGCGGCGCTCGGACGGGGCACGCAGCTCGACACCTTCCAGATCGTCCAGGGGATCGTTGCCGCCGCGCGTCGCGGCCCGGGGGTGATCAACCTCTCGCTCGGGGGCAGCGAGCGCGATGCCGTCGTCGAGCAGGCCGTGATGCAAGCCCTGCGCCTCGGCTCGCTCGTCGTTGCCGCTTCCGGCAACGACGGTGAGATCGGCAACCCGCTCGGCTACCCGGCCGCGCTGCCCCACGTGCTCACCGTCGCCGCCACGAACCGCAACGACGCCGTCACCGGCTTCTCCAGCAAGTCCCCCTTCGTCGACCTCGCGGCTCCGGGCAGCGGCATCACCGTGGCCACCGCGCTCGGGAACGGCTGGACGCCGAGCTCGGGGACGAGCTTCTCCGCGCCGCTGGTCTCCGGCGCGGCGGCGTGGGTGTGGACCGTCCGGCCCGACCTCGACTGGACACAGGTCTTCGAGGTGATGCGTCGTTCCGCCCGCGACATCGGCCCCGTCGGCAGGGACTGGAGGAGCGGGTTCGGCATCCTCGACGTGC
>JAOUEK010000036.1 GCA_029858755.1 Thermoleophilia bacterium | reverse complement strand
AGTAGCGTGCCGTCGGGCTCGCGGAAGCACTGGATGTTCGCCGGGCCGACGATCCCGACCGTCTCCGCAACTCGGGCGCCGTGCTCGATCAGCTGCGGATCCTGGAGCGAGCGGCCCTTGATCGACTCGCCGCCCTTCGACTGGATCATCGAGCGCGGGATCGCGTTCAGGCACCGCGACTCGAGGTCGCAGAAGACGTCGATCGAGAACTCCTCGCCCCGGCACGCCTCCTGCACGAACGAGTCGACCGGCGTGTAGCGGAGGAAGAACGCGAGCTCCTCGGCGTCGGCCGCCCGGTGGATGTGTCGCGACCCGAACCCCTCGCGCACCTTCACGAGCAGCGGGTAGCGGGCGTCGTCGGGCACGTCGCCGGGGAGCCACGAGCGGGGCGAGTCGATGCCGTGGGCGAGGAAGAACTCGTGCGCGCGGTACTTGTCGCCCATCGTCTCGCAGACCTCGGGGGCGGGGACGAGCACCAGCGCGGGCGCGAGCGCGTCCGCCGACCGCGCGAGCAGCCCCTGATCGAGGTCGGTGAGCGGGACGACGAGCGCCACATCGTGCTCGCGGACGAGCTCCGCGAGAGCGGGCACGTAGGCCCCGTCGTCGATCCGGGGCACGAGCGCCCGGCGGTCGGCGTGGTACAGCGCCGGCGCGAGCCGGTCGGCGTCGGCCGCCACGGTCGTAGCGCCGGCGCGGCCGAACGCGCTGACGATGTCCACACGCTGCCCGGCGCACGTGAAGAGCACGGCGGTCATGTCGGTCGGCAGGGTACCGGCGGCAACGGCGCCGACGAGTCGCGCACTCAGGTCGGTCGTCCGCTCGCGCCGTCGCCGGCCGGCGTCCCCGGGTCTGAGCCCGTCTCCGGGTCGGCGGCGTCGGACTGCGCCTCGCGCCAGCCCCCGGTCGGGCCCTTGTAGGTGCCGCGGAAGAGCGCGAGCGGCGTGCGCAGCAGGATCGCGAGGTCGAGGCGCGGCGAGCGCCGCGCGACGTAGTCCACGTCGAGCTCGATGCGCTCCGCCCACGACAGCTCCGCGCGGCCGTGGATCTGCGCCCAGCCGGTGAGCCCGGGCAGGACGTCGAGGCGCCGGCGCTGCCGCTGGTCGTAGCGCTCCACCTGGTAGCGGAGCGTCGGCCGCGGCCCGATGATCGACATCTCGCCGCGGACGACGTTCACGAGCTGCGGCAGCTCGTCGATCGACGTGCGGCGCAGGACGCGGCCGACACGCGTGATGCGCGAGTCGCCGCGGTCCACCGCGTGCCCCGCGCCGAGATGCTCGGCGCCGACGACCATCGTGCGCAGCTTGAGCAGCTCGAAGTCGACGCCGTCCTTCCCCACGCGCACCTGCCGGTAGAGCACCGGCCCGCGGTCCTCGAGCTTGATCGCGAGGGCGGCCGCGGCGAGCAGGGGGCTCGCGATCACCAGGCCGACGCCCGCGATCGTGACGTCCAGGGCTCGGTTCACGGCCGTCTCACCGCGTTCCCTCCGCCGCCTCCCAGGTGGCGGGGACGCCGCGTCGCACGTAGTTCGCGAGCGCCTGCACCGTGGCCCACGTGACCAGCGCGTAGTAGCGGGCGAGCGGCACGCCCCCGGCCGCGGCGCCGAGGAACGCGAGCTGCGCGGCGAACGCGAGCGCATAGACGGCACCGGAGGCGGCGAGGGCGGCGCTCGCGCCGAGCAGCAGCAGGTGAAGCACGCCGCTCCCGTAGCGCAGGAGCCGGTGCGACACCATCTGCACGAGGTAGTCGGGTGGCAGCCGTCGCAGCATCGAGCCGCGCAACGTGATCTCCCAGCAGTGCTCGAACATGCGCACCTTACGGCGGTACTCCGCCTCGTTCGTCGGCGTCGGCTTCTCGAACGCGAGCGCCGCCGGCTCGTAGACCGCGCGCCGGCCGGCCTGCACCATGCGGTACGGGAAGGCGAGGTCGTGGCCCCAGCGGGGGTCGACCTCGACGTAGTCCGCACGCTTCACGGCGTAGATCGATCCGTTGCCCCCGGTGACCGAGCCGAGCAGCGACTCGCGCTCCCGCAGCCAGAGCTCGTAGCGCCAGTACGCTCCTTCGCGGTTGGTGCCGTCGGGAGCCTCCAGGACGAGCCGACCGCAGACGTAGGCGACATCGGGGTCGGCGAGCGCCTCGACCAGACGGCGCAAGGCGTCGGGCGCCCACTTGGCATTGGCATCGGAGAACGCGACGACCTCGCTGGTCGCACCTCGCACGGCCCTGTCCTGGGCGGCCACCTTGCCCCCACGCGGGCAGTCGAGCAGTCGCACACGCGGCTCGCGCGCGCCGACCGCCTCCACGACGGGGTTGGTGTTGTCGGTCGACGAATCGGAAGCGACGACGACCTCCAGCCTGTCCGGCGGGTAGTCGAGCGCGAGCAGGTTCTCGAGGCGGTCGCCGATCACGGCTTCCTCGTCGTGCGCGGCGACGATCACGGTCACCGAGGGCTCCGCGCCGGGCTCACCGCGCACGGGCCGCGGCCGCGCTCGCGCACGGGCGGCGACGGCGAGCGGGTAGCCGACGTGCGTCCAGGCGAGCGCGCCGAGCGAGCCCCAGAAGAGCGCCTTCACGAGCACGAGCGCGAGTGTACGCGGGAGGCGGGGTCGGGATGAATCCCGAACCCGCGGGGGTGAGGCTTCAGCCTCACCCCCGCCGTCCGACCCCCGGGCCCCTCGCTACCGTTGCGCCGTGCCGGAACCCGCTCTACGCCCGATCCGCGTGCTGCGCGTGATTGCCCGCCTCAACGTCGGCGGGCCGGCGCTCCACGTCTCGTACCTCGCGCGCGGGCTCGCCGACCGCGGGTACGAGACGACGCTCGTCGCCGGGGACGTCGGCCGCGGCGAGGAGTCCATGGAGTGGGTCGCCGAGCAGGCCGGCGTCGAGGTGCTCCGCCTGCCGGGCCTGTCCCGCGAGCTCTCGCCGCTCCGCGACCTGGTCGCCACGATCCGGTTGGCGCGGATCATCCGCCGCGTGCGCCCCGACATCGTGCACACGCACACCGCCAAGGCGGGTGCCGTCGGCCGGCTCGCCGCGCTCCTCGTGCGGCCGCGGCGGCCCGTGGTCGTGCACACGTTCCACGGCCACGTGCTGCGCGGGTACTTCGGCGCCGCCGGATCGCTCGTCTTCCGCGCGATCGAGACCGTGCTCGCGCGGGTCACGGACTCGCTGGTCGCCGTCAGCCCTGAGGTGCGGGACGAGCTGGCAGCCATGGGGGTCGCGCCAGCCTCCCGATTCACGGTCGTGCGCCTGGGCATCGAGCTCGAGCCGCGCGTGCGCTGCGACGTGGACCCGGCGGAGCTCCGGCGCCGATACGGGATCCGCCGTGACTGCTTCGTCGTCGGCTGGTTCGGCCGCATGACCGCGGTCAAGCGCACCGAGGACCTGCTCGACACGCTCGCGTCGCTGCGCGAGCGCGGCGTCGACGCGCTGCTCGTGCTCGTCGGCGACGGCACCGACCGCGAGCGCCTGGAACGGCTCGCATACGGCCGCGGGCTCGCCAAGGCCTGCCTCTTCGTCGGCTACCAGGAGGACGTGGCCCCCTGGTACGCGATCTGCGACGCCGTCGTCCTCACCAGCGCGAACGAGGGCACGCCGGTGACGATCATCGAGGCGCTCGCGGCCTCCCGCCCGGTGGTGGCGACGAAGGTCGGCGGCGTCCCGGACGTCGTCGAGGACGGCGTCACCGGCTACCTCGTCCGGCGCGGCGACACGCATGCGGTCGCCGAGCGACTGGAGATGCTCGCCCGCGACGAGGGCCGCCGACGTGCGATGGGCGAGGCCGGACGCGCGCGCGTCCTCGAGCGCTACGCGGTGTCGCGCCTCGTGGACGACGTCGACGCGCTCTATCGGGCGCTGCTGGCGACGACGTCCGCGAACACGCGTCGGTAGCGGGCGAAGGCGACCTCCCGGTCGGCCTCCCGCTCCACGTACTCGCGGCCGCGCTCGCCCATGCCGCCGAGGCCGAGTGAGCCCTCGACGAGGGAACGGAGTGTCGTGGCCACCACGTCGGGGCGGCCGGGGGGGACGACGATCCCACAGTCGGCCTCCCGGACGAGCCGTGCCGTCTCCGACTCCTCGTCCGCCGCCACCAGCACCGGCCGCCCGACGGCGAGGATCCCGTAGAGGCGGCTCGGCACGACGTAGCCCGACAGCCCCCGTGCCAGCCCGACGTAGTGCAGGTCGGCGGCCGAGAGCGAGTCGGCCAGCACCTCGCGGGGCTGGTAAGGGAGAAAGTGAACGGTGTCCGTCACCTCCAGCCGCCGCGCAAGGGTGGCCAGCTCGCCGTGTCGGGCCCCGAAGCCGACGATCACGATGCGCAGCGCGTCGAGGTCGCGCAGGAAGGTGGCGGCGCGGACGAGGCTGTCGAGGTTCTGCGCGTGCCCGACGTTGCCGGAGTGCATGACGACGAAGCCCCGGTCGAGGCCGTGCTCGCGCGCCCACGCGTTGTTGCGGAGCCGTGGCGTCAGCTCTGCCGTGTCGACCCAGTTCGGGATCACCTCGATCCGCTCGCCCGGCGCCCCCTTCTCCACCAGGCGCAGCTTCATCGTCTCGCCGATCGCCACGATCCGGTCGGCGCGGCGCAGGTAGAGCCCGACGAGCTGGCGGAGCGTTCCCAGCAGCGCCTTGCTCTGGAGCCGCTTGAGGCGCTCCGCGATCTCGGGGAACACGTCCTGGCTGATCACCACGAGCGGCGCGTCGAAGCGCCGCGCCACCACGAGCCCCACGTCACCGACGATCGGCGGGTCGGTCATGCAGAGGACGAGATCGGGCCGCTGCCCGCCGAGCCCGGCGAGCACGCTCTCCGCGAGGTAGCTGACGTAGTTCGCCGCACGGAGGTGCAGACGTGTGCGGTCGAACGCGGTCGAGCGGGTGCGCAGGATGCGGACGCCGTTCCGCACCTCCTCCGCGGGGAGCCCCTCCTGGCCGTGCAGGTTCCCGGTGACGACGGTCACCTCGTAGTCCTCGGCGAGCGCCTCGCAGAGCTGCGAGAGCAGCTGCGCGGTCGCCTCGACGCCGGGCCAGTAGTACTGGTTGAGGACGAGCAGGCGGGGCCGCGTCTCGGACACGCGGCTGAGGCTACCGACCGGCCGCCTCGAGCACCGTGCGGACGAACGACTCGACGCTGGGCTCGTAGCCCCAGCCGGCGACGAGCTCGCGGGAGCGCGCACCCTGTGCGAGCCGGAGCCCGGGGTCGGCCGCGAGGCGCCCCAGCGCGGCGGCGGCCGCGGCCACGTCGCCTGCCGGGATGAGCGCGCCGTTCTCGCCGTCGCGCAGCAGGTCCCGGGCCGCTCCCACTCGATCGGAGAGGACGAGCGGGAGGCCACACGCCGCCGCCTCGTTCACGACGACGCCCCACGGCTCGTGCACCGAGAGCAAGGCGAGCACATCGACCGCCACGTAGACCTCGACCATCTCCTCCCAGGGCAGGGCGCCGCAGAAGACGACCCGCACGCCGAGCTCGGCGGCGACACGCTCGAGGCCGGTCCGCTCGGGGCCCTCTCCGGCAACCACGAGGACGACCAGCGGGTCGCCTGTCGCCGCGACCGCGCGCACCAGCGTCGCCACGTCCTTCTCGGGAACGAGCCTCCCTACGAAGAGCACGCCGACGTCGTCGTCCCCCAGGCCGAGCTGTGCGCGCAGCTCGGAGCGGCGCTCGGCGAGGTCGTCGGCCCGACGCCCGAAGGCGGCGACGTCGATCGTGTACGCGAACACGTGGATGCGCTCGGGCCTCGCGCCACGCCGCTCCATCGAGCGACGCACCAGCGTCCCTGACACGAGTACCCCTGCAGCACCGCCGACGACGGAGGGCACGACAGCTCGCTTCACAGCTCGTCTCCACGGCGCCCGTGGGTCGTGGTCGTGGCTCGAGACGAGGAGGACGTACGGCACCCGGCGCATGCGCGACCACAGCACCGCGACCTGGGAGGCGAACGTGCTCCACCCTTCGATCACGAGGACGTCGGGCGCGGAGCGCCGGAGCACGCTCACGACCCCCGCCGTGATCGAGTACTCGTGCCGGAGCAGGCGACGCATGCCGGGGATCCGGAGCCCGCGCAACCTCACCTCGTCCGGTCGAACGTCGACCTCCCACGTTCGCCCGACGACGGTGGGAGCCGAGTGGACGACCGTCAGCGCGATCTCGTCCCGGGCGGCGATGCGATCGAGCAGCGGCGCCCGATAGGGGGTCGGCTCGGGGAACAGGGCGGTCACGCGCACCGGCGACGGGCCCGCCGCGGCGTCCGTCAGCTCGCCGAGCCACGGACTGGCAACCCTGCGCGCCCCGCGCAGTTGCCCGCGTCGGCGCGCCCGCCCCAGCACCGCGCGGGCGAGCGACCCGCCGTCGAGCCGGGTGGCTGCGCCGAGCGCGCCGAGCCGTGCGAGGCGGCGGACGCACGCGCGCCGGACCTCCGCGGACACGCCGTGCCGCTGCTCGAACGCACCGAGCACCGCGACGAGCGCTTTCGCCGCCTCCCCGCGCTCCTCGCGGGAGAGGCCCTCGCCGGCCCCCGCGCGCCACGCGAGATCGAGCTCGCGATCCCCGAGCGACGTGCCGAGCGCTGCGAGCTGGCGCATCGCGATCTCGCGCTGCCGCGTGCGCTGGATGACCCGGCGACGCTGCGTAGCCTGTCCCGGATGGACGCGATAGAGGACGCCCGGCTCCGGCAGGTTGACGCCGTCGGTGACCTCGAGAAGGCGCGACCAGAGCTCGTAGTCCTCGCTCTCCTCGTAGGACGTGTCGTAGCGGAGGCCGTGCCCGTCGAGGAGCAGACGGTCAACGAGCACGGACGGGTGGTAGAACGGCGAGCTGAAGAGCATGTGCCAGCGAACGTGCGCTGGCTCCTGCGGCATCGCGTGGAGCGCCCCGAGTCGGTCATCGCCGTCGAGCTCCAGCACGCTCGTCCCGACGATCCCCGTTCCCGCGCGCTCGGCGATCGCGCGGAGCTGCAGCTCGAGCCGGCGGGGGAGCGCGACGTCGTCGGCGTCGAGGCGGGCGACGTATCGGCCGGTAGCCACGTCGAGACCGGTGTTGAGCGACTGCGCGAGGCCTTGCTGCTCCGAGTTGCGGACGACGCGGAGGCGAGGGTCCGACACCGAGCCGAGGATGTCGGCGGTGGCGTCGTGCGAGCCGTCGTCGATGACGATCAGCTCGAGGTCGGGCACCGTCTGACGGAGGACGCTCGCGATCGCCGGTCGGAGATACCGCTCGGCGTCGTGAGCGGCGATCACGACGGAGACGCGCGCGGCGGGCGAGGGGCGGGCCACGGTGGCGATGGGCTGACGATAGCCTCTGCGGTGTGGCGCAGCGGTCGGTGACGACGTTCGATCTCATCGTCGCGACGGTCGGCCCCGCGGAGCGGCTCGGCCGGCTGCTCGACTCGCTGGCCAGGCAGTCGCACACGTCGTTCCGCGTCCTCGTCGTCGATCAGAACGCCGACGATCGCCTCGGGGACGTCCTGGCCAGCGCCGCGGAGCTCGACCTCTTTCGGCTGCGCTCCGCCCCCGGTCTCGCGCGAGCCCGCAACGCCGCGCTCGAGCGCGTGCAAGCTGACGTCGTCGCGTTCCCCGACGACGACTGCGAGTACGCCCCTGACCTGCTGGCGCGGGTGGCGGCGAGGCTCGAGGGCGACCGGATCGACGGTGTGCTCGGGCGGACGGCGCACACGTGCGGTGCAACGTCACCCAATTGGCCGACGCAACCGCTGGTTGTGACGCCTCGCATCGTCTGGCACTGCTCGAACTCGAACACGCTGTTCCTCACGCGCTCGCTCGTCGAGGATATAGGCTGCTTCGACGAGTCGCTAGGCCTGGGCGCGGGCACCCCTTGGACGTCAGGTGAGGAGACCGAATACTTGGTGCGAGCGCTGCGGCTCGGGGCACGCCTCGAGTTCGATCCGACGCTCGTCGTCACCCACGCCGACCGGCCCCAGACAGCCGAGCTCGGTCGCCGCGACGGCGCCAGCGTCGGATACATCCTCGGCAAGCACCGCTTTCCTCCACGCACCCTCGCGCGCATGGCGGTGCGCCCGATCGGAGGCGCGCTGGTCTCGATCGCACGACTGGACGGCGCGGGGGCGCTCTTCCACGCCGCGACCGCCCGCGGTCGCGCGAGGGGCTACCTCGGAGGCCGCCGCGCACGATGACGCTGACGCCGCCGAAATGGACCGCGCGTCGCGTCGCGGCCGGGATCGGCCGCCGCCTGCCGCTGCGCCCGTTGCGGATCCTCTTCCCGTTCCGGCCGTGGCGTCGTGTGTTCCGCCTGTGGCTGGCGACGATCCGAGCCCAGCCCGACCGCCGCAAGGCGCTGACGGAGCTCTTCCTCGCCACCGACGACGTCGAAGCAGCGCTCGACCTTGGCGCACTGGACTACGGAGGCGGCGTGCACCCGAAGCACCGCCTCACCGGGTACCACGACTTCTTCGTCGACCGCATCGCGGAGGGAGAAGTCGCGCTCGACGTCGGCTGCGGGATCGGCAGCGTCGCCCACGACATCGCTGTTCGCTCCCGGGCACGTGTGATCGGCATCGACACGAGCCCGTGGTCGCTTGAGGTCGCCCGTCGACGGTTCGCCCACCCCGACGTGACGTATGTCCATGCGGACGCGCTGACGTACGCCCCGGACGAGCCGGTCGACGTCGCCGTGCTTTCGAACGTCCTCGAGCACATCGCCACACGGGTCGCGCTCCTGCGTTCGCTGCGGGAGCGCGCGGGAGCGAAGCGCGTCCTGATCCGCGTGCCGCACGTCGACCGTCACTGGGCGGTGCCGTTGCGCGAGGAGCTCGGCCTGTCGTCCTTCAGCGACCCGACTCACGAGCTCGAGTACACGCTGGAGCTGCTTGGCGAGGAACTCGCGGCCGCCGGCTGGCGCATGGGCGAGCCCACGCTGCGCTGGGGCGAGATCTGGGTCGAGGCGGACTCCACTCCCCCCTGAGACCGCGCCAGGGGCCGTTCGCGCGGGCGGGACGCCCGACCGGCGGCTACCGGCGGCCTCGTTGCCGCTGCGCGACGAGCTGCGCGAACAGCTCCTCGTGGCGAGCGAACCAGGGCTCGAGGTCGTACTCCGCGACCGCACGCTGACGTGCGGCCGTCCGGTACCGGTCGTGGTCGGCCAGGACTCGCGAGACGGCCTCGGCGAGCGCCCTCGGCTCGGGCGGGACGAGCCGCTCCCACGTCGCCTCGTGCGGCACGCCGATGCCGGCGACGTCCCCGACGAGCTCGACGGTCCCGCCGCTCCTCGAATAGACCACGGGCAGACCGCACGCCATCGCCTCGATGACGAGGCTCGGACAGGAGTCGTTCATCTGCGTGTGGAGAAGGACGTGTGCTCGCCGCAGGAGCGCCGGAGCGTCGCGCTGCGCGTAGCGGCCGACGAGCTCGACCCGGTCGCGCAGCCCCAACTCGTCCACGAGCCCGTTGGCGGGCGCGACGAGGCGACCTGTCACGAGGAGCCGCGCCTCGTCGTAGGAGGCCACGAGTTCTGCGAGCGTGCGCAGCGCAAGCTCCGCGCGATACGCCTGGGTCTGGTCGCCGCCGAGGAGCAGCACGGGCCCTCCTGCGGGCGGGGGGACGGACGGCGTAAAGGTCGTCGTGTCAACGGCGTTGTAGAGGATCTCCCACATCCCTCGCGGT
>JAOUEK010000035.1 GCA_029858755.1 Thermoleophilia bacterium | reverse complement strand
CGCGTCCCAGCCCGTGGCGGTCGTCGGGGACGCGACCGACCGCGTACTCGAAGTGGACGATCCAGTCGTTGAGCACGATGCGCAGGCTCGTGGTCACGAGCAGCGGCAGCACCAGGGCGGCGACGACGACGGTGGCGGCGGTGCGGGCGCGGCGCATCGAGCCAGTATCGCGACGGCGCGCCCCGGCGGGCACGACGGCGGGGTCGCGCGCTACGAGCGGGGATGCGAACGGTCGTAGACGCGTCGCAGGCGGCGCGCGTCGACGTGGCTGTAGACCTGGGTGGTCGAGAGGGACGCGTGCCCCAGGAGCTCCTGGATCGTGCGCAGGTCGGCGCCGCCTTCGAGCAGGTGCGTCGCATACCCGTGGCGCAGCCGGTGCGGGTTGCGGACGAGTCGCCGGAGAACGCTCGTGTCGAGCCGCCGCCCGCGCACGGAGAGGAAGAGGGCGTCGCACGCGCCGCGTGCGAGCACGGAGCGAGCGTCGCGGAGGTACGTGGCGACGAGAAGGGCTGCCTCCTCGCCGAGCGGGACGACCCGCTCCTTGCCGCCCTTGCCGCGGACGTGGAGTGCCTCCCGGTCGAAGTCGACGTCGCCCAGGTCGAGACCGACGGCCTCCGCGCTGCGCAGCCCGCAGGAGTAGACGAGCTCGACGAGCGCCTGGTCGCGGAGGCCGAGGGGCCCCTCGCGAGCGAGCCCGTCGACCAGCTGCTCCACCTCCACCACCTTGGGCACCTCGGGCAGCCGCCGTGCCCGGCGCGGGGCCAGCGCCGCCTCGGGGACGCGCTCCGGCCCGAGCGTGAAGCGCAGGAACGAGCGCACGGCGGAGAGGCGGCGCGCGATCGTCGCCGGTGCGAGCCCGCGCCTGGAGCGGCCCAGCTCGGCGGTGTACGCGGCGAGCGCACGGGTGTCCACCTCGCGGAGCCCGACGCCGGATTCGGCGAGCCAGCGCGCGAAGTCGCGCAGATCGGCCCCGTAGGCCCGTCGTGTGGCGTCACTCAGCGAGGGGCTGGCCAGGAAGCGGTCGATCGCAGCGGGCGTGTCCACGGTGACGGGTTTCGCGTCGGGAGCCACCGCGTCCTGCCGGGGCGCCGTTGGACGGGGCGCGTGGACTCCCCGCGATGACTCGCCTCCGCCCGTCTGGCGATAGGGAGCGTGTTCTTCAACCGCACGGGGCCAGACGCGGCTCGATCAGCACCTCGCAAAGCCGTCCGCCGGCCTCGTCGTCCGCATCGCACGACGAATCCTCGCGCTGGCCCTCGGCATGCTTCTCAACACCCTCGCCAGCCGCCCCGCACGCGCCCTCGCTGCCTACGACAGCCGCTGAATCACGTCAAGCCTGGAGTAGCGGGCGACGTCGGCGTTCTCGTCTGCGCGTCGCACCGACCCCGCGCATCGCAGCCTCGACTCGGATGCGTCCGGCAGGATGCGGGGGTGCGAGGTGACCTCCCGTGACAACGGCGGTGATCCCCTTGGCCTCCGGTGCCGAGGGGCGTCTCCGCAACCCGGCCGGCGAGCTCGGCGCCGTGCTCGTGAACGGCGGCACCGCCAAGCCGCTGCCGGGGACGTGGAGCGCCACCAGCGAGCTGCTGGCCGAAGAGCTCGCGCCGCGCTTCCCCCGCGTCCGCTTCCTCGAGGTGCGCTACCGCGTGAAGACGTGGAAGGCCCTCGAGTCGTGCATGGACGACGCACGGGCCGCGGTCGACCACCTCGCGGCGGGGGGTGCCCGATCGCAGCTCCTGGTCGGCTTCTCGATGGGAGGAGCCGTCGCCATCGGCATCGCCGGGGAGGTGCAGGTTGCGGGCGTGCTCGGCCTCGCCCCGTGGATCCCGAGCCGGCTGCCGCTCGACGGTCTCACCGGCAAGCGGCTCGACGTCGTCCACGGGGGGTGGGACCGCTACCTGCCCGGGGTCCCCGGGGTCAGTCCGGCGAGCTCGCGGGAGGGGTTCCAGCGGGCCCGCGCCACCGGCACCGAGGGCACCTACGCGCTGATCCCGCGAGGGCTGCACGGCGCCGCGCTGCGGCGCCGCTCCGGTGCGCTGCTCCGCCTGCCCGGCTGGCGGGCGTGGGTCGACCACACAGCGGCCGCGCTCCGCCGCTTCGAGGAGTCCGCGCCGGCTGCCCCCGCCGACCCCGGGGTGCCGGGCTGACGCTCTACGGCGTTGTCCGCGGCGCGGTGCGGCCGCTGCTCCGGTCGGTCTTCCGCCTCGAGGTCGCCGGGCAGGAGCACGTGCCACGTCACGGTGCGGTGGTCGTGGTCGCCAACCACCTCTCGGCGCTCGACCCGTTCGTGCTCGGCGTCGCCGTGCCCCGCGAGCTCCACTTCATGGCCAAGGAGGAGCTCTGGCGGTGGCGCCCGGTCGGCTGGGCGGTCGAGCGGGTCGGCGGCTTCCCCGTCGCCCGGGGGCGCAGCGACAACGAGGCGGTCGAGCGGGCGGTCGACCTGCTGCGCGCCGGGCATGCGGTCGGCATCTTCCCGCAGGGACGGGTGCGGACGGAGGGGTTGTGGCGCCGCGGCGCGGCCCGGCTGGCGCTCGCGACCGGAGCGCCGATCGTGCCGGTGCGCCTCTTCGGCACGGACCGTGCGCTCGCCGGCCGACGCGTCCGCATCACCAGGCTGCGCGTGGCGATCGGGCCGCCGATCGCCGTGGCTGCGGAGGGCCCGACGTTGGCCTCAGCACAGGAGCTGACGGAGAGCGTCCGCGCCGCGGTCGAGTCGCTCCAAGACCCGTTGTCGTGACGGTGTCGGTCAGCGGAGCAGGCCGAAGGGGCGGAGCGCGTCCGCCAGACGATCGGCACCGAGTGCGTGCGCCGTGCGACCTCCGGCGCCCGTCAGCGTCTCGGCCGCGAGCAGCGCGTTGACGATCGCCTCCTCGGTCGCCTCGATCACGGCGTAGAGGAGCTCGTTCACGAGATCGAGCCGCACCATGCGGAGGCGTGCGAGCGGCGCCTCGCCGACGAGCCCGCGGTTCCCGGTGGAGAAGCACAGGAAGAGGTCGCCGCTGGAGATCTCGCCGGCGCCCCCGAGCCGCCCGACGCCGAGCGCCGCTCGCTGTGCAAGCGCGTCGCACTGCCCGGGGAGCAGCGGGGCGTCGGTGGCGACGATGCCGATGATCGAGCCCGTGCCCGGCGCCGCCGGTGTGCCCGGCGTCGGCACCACCTCCGCCGGGATCAGCTCCCCGACCCTCGCGCCCTCTACAACGAGCCGCTCACGGGCGCCGTGGTTCGCCTGCACGAGCACGCCGACGGTGAAGCGCTCCCCGGCGATCTCGATCGCCCGCGACGCGGTGCCGGTGCCGCCCTTGAAGCCGTGGCAGATCATCCCGGTGCCGCCGCCCACGTTCCCCTCCGGCACCGGGCCGTCGCTCGCGGCCGCGAACGCGGCCTGCACGTGGCCCGCGGTGACGTGCTGGCCGCGGATGTCGTTGAGGACGCCGTCCCAGGTCTCCCCGACCACGGGGAGCGCCCAGTCGTCGAGCGCTGGCGGGTTGGCGGTGGCGATCGCATCGCGGACGACGCCGACGGAGAAGGTGTTGGTGATCCCGATCGCGGTCGTCAGCATCCCGCTCTCGCGGATCCACTCCAGCCCCGTCAGCTCGCCGTTTCCGTTCAGTCGATGGCACCCGGCGATCAGCGGCTCCGGCGGAGGGACGATCACGGTGACGCCGGTGCGCACGTCGGCGCCCGCGACGAGCGTGGTCATCCCCACGCGCACGCCGTCCACGTCCGTGATGGCGTTCCGCGAGCCGGGCTGCCGTGAGCCGATCTCGAGGCCGATCTCGCGCGCCCGCATCGGCGTGGTTGTACGCGCTGCCGCGGACGGACCGACCGCGGTGTCTGCCACGCGGGTCGCTCTGGTGGCGACGTGGCCTGCGGAGCGGGAGACGCACCTCATGAGACCGCGGCGCTGCCGAGACAGCGGCACGAGATCGGCACGGGCTCACGTGACGATCCACGGTGTCCGACACCGCAGGACACCGCAGGTGAGACGTGCCCCGGCGCGGCCGGGGGTGGAACAGGCACCCTTGGGCGACATGCCAGGCCGCCGCTTCGACTCCTTCGTGACCCAGGACGCGCCCGAGCGCCCCGCCGACAAGGCGGTGCGCAAGGCCAACCTGCGCAGGATCTTCCGCCTCTTCTCGCCGTACCGCCGCCGCCTCGGCGCCGTCTCGCTGATGATCGTCGGCTCGGCGCTCCTGGCCACGATCCCCGCCTTCCTGCTGCGCGAGGTGCTCGACGTCGCCATCCCGGAGGAGAACGTGGGCCTGCTGACCGTCCTCGTCGCCGGCATGGTCGCGATCCCCGTGGTCACCGGCACGATCGGCGTCTGGCAGACGCTCCTCTCCAACGTCGTGGGCCAGGCGGTGATGCACGACCTGCGCACGGCCGTCTACCGCCACCTGCAGCGCCTCTCACTCGCCTTCTTCACGCGCACGCGCACCGGCGAGGTGCAGAGCCGGATCGCCAACGACATCGGCGGCATCGAGAACGTCGTCACCTCCACCGCCACCTCCGTGCTCTCCAACGTGACGACCGTGCTCGCCACGGTGGCGGCGATGCTGCTGCTCGACTGGCGGCTCGCCGCATTCGCGCTGGCGCTGCTGCCGCTCTTCGTCTGGCTGACCAAGCGGGTGGGGGACAAGCGCAGGCAGGTGACCGCGGAGCGGCAGGTGTCGCTCGCGGACGTCTCCGCGATCGTCCAGGAGTCGCTCTCGGTCTCAGGGATCCTGCTCGGGAAGACGATGGGCCGAAGCGCCGACCTCGCCGAGCGGTTCTCGCGCGAGTCCGAACGCCTCGCCGAGCTGGAGGTGCGCTCGCGGATGACCGGCCGGTGGATGATGGCCGCGATCCAGACGACGTTCGCCGTGATGCCGGCGCTCGTCTACTGGTTCGCCGGCTTCACGATCTCGCGCGGCTCGGACACGATCACCCTCGGCACCCTGGTCGCCTTCACCACGCTGCAGACGCGCCTCTTCTTCCCCATCGGCAGCCTGCTCGGCGTGCAGATCGACGTGCAGTCCTCGCTCGCGCTCTTCGACCGCATCTTCGACTACCTGGACGAGCCCGTGGACATCGTCGAGGGCAGCGAGCAGCTCTCGAGGCCCCGCGGCGAGGTGCAGCTGGACGGCGTCTGGTTCCGCTACGACGATGCGCAGTGGACATTGCAGGATGTCTCGTTCGCGGTCGCCCCCGGGACGAAGACGGCGCTGGTGGGGGAGACGGGCTCGGGCAAGACGACCTGCGCCTACCTCGTCGCGCGCCTCTACGACGCCACCGAGGGCAGCGTCACGATCGACGGCGTCGACGTGCGAGACCTGAGCTTCGACGCGCTCGCCGCCGCGGTGGGCGTCGTCTCGCAGGAGACCTACCTGTTCCACGCCACGGTGCGGGAGAACCTCCGCTTCGCGCGCCCCGAGGCGACGGACGAGGAGGTGGAGGAGGCCGCCCGCGCCGCGCAGATCCACGAGCTCGTCTCGACGCTCCCGGAGGGCTACGAGACCGTCGTCGGCGAGCGGGGCTACCGCTTCTCGGGCGGGGAGAAGCAACGGATCGCGATCGCGCGCACGCTGCTCCGCAACCCGCCGATCCTGGTGCTCGACGAGGCGACGTCGGCACTGGACACGCAGACCGAGCGCGCGGTGCAGGCCGCGCTCGAGCGCCTCGCGGAGGGCCGCACGACGATCGCCATCGCCCACCGCCTGTCCACGGTGCGCGACGCCGACCAGATCGTCGTCCTCGACCGCGGCCGCGTCGCCGAGATCGGCACGCACGACGAGCTGCTCGGGGGCGGCGGCCGCTACGCGGAGCTGGTCTCGCGCGACGCGGACGTGTCGCCACTCGAGGGCGAGCCCGTTCGCTGACGGTTGGCCCTGCCATGACACGCTGCTCGGGTTACCGTTCGCGTGCACTCCGGCGACCGGGAGACGTTTGCACATGGCGACGACGACATCGACTTCGGTGAGCCTCCAGGGGCACGGCATCGACGCCGGGGGGGTCGTGATCCGGAACCCGACGACGTCGCAGCTGTACCTGGCAGCCCTTCGCGACTGGGGTGCGGCGCTCGCCGAGGGCGGCGCGCTGGCGGTCGACACCGGGCGCTTCACCGGCCGCTCGCCGCAGGACAAGTTCGTGGTCGACGAGCCCGGCTCCCGCGACCGCGTCTGGTGGGGCAGCGTCAACCAGCGCCTGCCCGAGGAGCGCTACGCGCCGCTCCGCGGCAAGGTCACCTCGTACCTCTCCGCACGGGAGGTGCTCTATGTCGTCGACGCCTTTGCCGGAGCCGACCCCGAGCATCGGATCGGCGTGCGCGTCGTCACCGCGAGCCCGTACCACGCGCTGTTCGCGTCCACCATGTTCATCGAGCCGACGGCCGAGGAGCTCGCATCGCACAGCCCTGACGCACTGGTGCTGCACGCGCCCGAGGTGGAGTCCGACCCCGACGTCGACGGGACACGGACGGGAACCTTCATCGTGCTCCACCCGTCTCGCACCGAGGTGCTGATCGGCGGCACGTTCTACGCCGGCGAGATCAAGAAGTCGATCTTCACCGTGATGAACGACCGCCTGCCGCTCGAGGGCGTGTTCCCCATGCATTGCTCCGCGAACATCGGTGACGATGACGACGTCGCGATCTTCTTCGGGCTCTCGGGCACGGGCAAGACGACGCTCTCCGCCGACCCCGAGCGGCACCTGATCGGCGACGACGAGCACGGCTGGGGCACGAACGGCGTGTTCAACGTGGAGGGCGGCTGCTATGCGAAGGTGATCCGGCTCTCCGCGGAGGCCGAGCCGGACATCCATCGCACGACCCGCACGTACGGGACGATCCTGGAGAACGTCGTCCTCGACGAGCGGGGCGTGGTCGACCTCGACGACGACTCGAAGACCGAGAACACGCGGGCCGCCTACCGGCTGGAGCAGATCCCGAACGCGCTGCCGGCGAAGATGGCCGGCCATCCCCGGAACGCGGTCTTCCTCACCGCCGACGCCTTCGGCATCCTGCCGCCTCTCGCCCGGCTGACGCGCGATCAGGCGATGTACTGGTTCCTGTCGGGGTTCACGGCGAAGCTCGCCGGCACCGAGATCGGGGTGACCGAGCCTCAGCCGACGTTCTCCACGTGCTTCGGCGCGCCCTTCCTGCCCCAGCGCCCGTCGGTGTACGCGCGGATGCTGGGCGCGAAGCTCGACGAGCACCCCCACGTGTGCGTTTGGCTCGTGAACACGGGGTGGACCGGAGGGCCTTTCGGCGAGGGCCACCGGATGCCGATCCAGGCGACCCGCGCGGTGCTCCACGCCGCGCTCTCGGGGAACCTGGACGCGGTCGAGTACCGCGTCGACCCCGTGTTCGGCTTCGAGGTGCCGCAGACCTGCCCCGGCGTCGACGAGGCGCTGCTCGACCCGCGCTCGACGTGGGCCGACCCGGCCGCGTACGACGCGAAGGCCGCCGAGCTGGCGGCGATGTTCCGGGCCAACTTCGAGGAGAAGTTCGCCGCGGACGCGGGCGAGGCGATCGCCGGCGCCGGCCCTCTCGGCTGACGGCGGGGCGCGAGAGGTTGGACAGGCGGGGCCACGCCGCGATCGGGTAGCGTCCGTCGGGATGGAGGCGACGCACGACGTCCTCGTCGTCGGTGCCGGCTGCGCCGGCATGCGGGCGGCGATCGAGGCGCACGACCGGGGCGCGAAGGTGGGCGTCATCTCCAAGCTGCATCCCACCCGCAGCCACTCCGGCGCGGCGGAGGGCGGCATCAACGCGGCGCTCGGGAACACCGCCGAGGACAGCCCCGAAACGCACGCGTTCGACACGGTCAAGGGCTCCGACTACCTCGGCGACCAGGACGCGATCGAGATCTTCACGGCCGAGGCGCCTGGCGACATCTACCAGCTCGAGCACTGGGGCTGCGTCTTCTCCCGGAACGACGAGGGGCGGCTCGCGCAGCGCCCGTTCGGCGCCGCCGGCTCCCCGCGCACCGTCTACGCCGCGGACATCACGGGCCACGTCCTGATCCAGGTGCTCTACGAGCAGCTGCAGCGCCGCATGGACGAGGGGATGACGGTCTACGAGGAGTACTTCGCCTTCCGCCTCGTGATCGAGGACGGCCGGTGCACCGGCGTCATCTCGTGGGACCTGATGAACGGCGGCGTGAAGCTGCTCACCGGCAAGTCCGTGATCCTCGCCACGGGCGGCGCCGGCCGCCTCTACCGCGCGACCACGAACGCGTACGCATGCACGGGTGACGGCATGGCGATGGCGCTGCGCGCGGGGCTCCCGCTCAAGGACATGGAGTTCATGCAGTTCCACCCGACGACGATGTACCCGAGCGGGATCCTGATCACGGAGGGCTGCCGCGGCGAGGGCGGGTACCTGATCAACAAGGAGGGCGAGCGCTTCATGCAGCGCTATGCGCCGAACGCGCTCGAGCTCGCCTCGCGCGACGTCGTCTCGCGGTCGGAGACGACCGAGATCGAGGCGGGGCGGGGCATCAACGGCTCCGTGCTGCTCGACCTCCGTCACCTCGGTGCCGAGAAGATCTTGAGCCGCCTGCCCGGCTCGCGCGAGCTGGCGATGACGTACGCCGCCGTCGACCCGATCTACGACCCGATCCCCGTGCGCCCGGGCGCCCACTACCACATGGGCGGCGTGGAGACCGACAACTGGGGGCTGACCGAGGTCGAGGGCCTGTACGCCGCAGGAGAGGTCGCCTGCGTCTCGGTTCACGGGGCGAACCGCCTCGGCGGCAACTCGCTGATGGAGACGATCACCTTCGGTCGCCGCGCCGGTCAGGCAGCGGCCGAGGCGGCCCTCACCGCCCCCGCGACCGGCAACGGCCACGGGGAAGTGGCCCGTGCCGACGCCGAGGCCTGGGTGAAGGGGTTGCTCGCGAACACCGAGGGGGAGCGCCCGTGGCAGGTCCGCGACGAGCTCGGTCAGTCGATGCTCGAGAACTTCGGCGTCTTCCGCTACCCGGACAAGATGGAGCGCCAGCTCGAGCTGATCGCCGGCTACCGCGAGCGATACGAGCGCGGCGTCGTCGTCGAGGACAAGGGGGACGTCTTCAACTCCGACCTCACCCAGGCGATCGAGCTCGGCTACCTGCTCGACCTCGCCGCCTGCATGCTGCAGGCCGGCGTCGCCCGCAAGGAGAGCCGCGGCGCGCACTCGCGCCCGACCGACTTCCCGGACCGCGACGACGAGAACTTCCTCGTGCACTCGATCACCCGCTGGCGCGACGACGGCCCGGAGCTCTCCTACAAGGAGGTCCGCATGACCCGCTGGGAGCCGACGGAGAGGAAATACTGAGGCCGCCGTGCAAGTAGCCCTCAAGATCTGGCGGTACGACGCGTCGACGGGCGACCGGGCCCTGCGCGAGTACGAGATCGACGTCTCCGACGAGGCGACGCTGCTCGACACGCTCGACGCGGTCAAGGACCGCGTCGACGGCACGCTCGCCTATCGGAAGAGCTGCCGCATGATGATCTGCGGCTCGTGCGGGATGCGGGTCGACGGCGGCGCAGTCCTCGCCTGCAAGACCCGGGTCGCCGACATCGTCGCCGACGGCCACGTGCCTGTGATCTCCGCCATGGGAAACCTCCCGGTGGTCAAGGACCTCGTCGTCGACATGGATCCCTTCTGGCAGAAGATGC
>JAOUEK010000487.1 GCA_029858755.1 Thermoleophilia bacterium | reverse complement strand
CTGGTCGAGCGCCTCCTGGAGCTCGGCCTCCTGGTCGAGCGCCTCCTGGAGCTCGGCCTCCTGGTCGAGCGCCTCCTGGTCGAGCGCCTCCTGGAGCTCGGCCTCCTGGTCGAGCGCCTCCTGGGCGAGCTCGATCGGCGTCGAGTAGGGCTCTTCCTTCCGACAGCGCTGGCTCGGAGCCGGGTGCGAGCCCGGCTCCGAGCCGTGATCGGGTCGGCTTCGGCCTGAATCCCTCAAACCGGGGATCGATGGCCCCCGAAGACCCCCCGGACGGGGGAGATCGCGGCGCTGGAGCTGCCTACCGTCCGTTGTGACAACGACTGCGGCGGCCCGCACGGCGGGCGGGAGGACGACGGGAATGTCTCAGCATCGGGAGCACGGAGATACCGAGGCCGGAGCCTTCGGGCTCGGGCCGATCAGGCAGAACGCCCTGTGGGGGCGGACGAAGAAGGTCGGCTCCATCGTGCTCGCGACGATGCTCGTCGCGGCGTTCGCCGTGCTCGCCGGGCTGGCCACGCCGGCGCAGGCTGCGAAGGAGAACGCCTACGTCCCGCAGGAGCTGCTCGCTGCGGCGTCCGTGAGCCCGGACGGGCTGTTCGACGTGATCGTGCAGGGCTCGCGCGGCAAGACGAGCGACGAGGTCGAGAACGCCACGAAGAAAGCCCTCGACGACGACAAGGCGAAGGACGCGAAGTTCAAGCGCAAGTTCGCCTCGATCAGCGGCGTCTCCGCCACGCTCACTGGCAAGCAGCTGCTCAAGCTCGCCGACAAGAGCGACGTCGACTCGATCACCCGTGACTCGAAGATCGAGCTGCAGGGCTTCACCAGCACCCAGGTCTGGCCGTCCGCGGCGGGCGTGACGTCGAGCTGGTCGTCGCTGCCCGACGGGCTCGACTACCCGGCGATCGCGGTCGTCGACTCGGGCATCACCGGGCTCACCAACGTCTACGGGAACCGGCTGGTGAAGAGCGTGAGCATCATGTCCTCGTGGGGCGCGAGCGGCGCCTACGGACACGGCACCTTCGTCGGCTCGATCGCCGCGAGCCAGGACCCGCTCTACGGGGGCGCCGAGCCGCGCGCGAAGATCGTCTCGATCAAGGTGCTCGACGGTGCGGGCAACGGCGCCAAGAGCGACGTGATCGCGGCGTGCGACTGGATCCTCGCCAACAAGGCCACCTACAACATCCGCGTCGCCAACTTCTCGCTCCTCACCGGTGGAGACAGCATCCGCTACGACGCCCTCGACAAGGCGGTCGAGAAGCTCTGGCTGAACGGCGTCGTCGTGGTCGCGGCCGCCGGCAACTACGCGGTCAACGGAGCGAAGAGCGACGTGGGCTTCGCGCCGGCGAACGACCCGTTCGTGATCACCGTCGGCGCCTCGGACACGAACAACACGACCGGGCGCAGCGACGACTTCGCGGCACCGTGGTCGGCCTGGGGCTGGACGCAGGACGGCTTCTTCAAGCCCGAGGTCGCGGCTCCGGGTCGCCGGATGGTCGGCGCGGTGCCCACGGGCGCGAATCTGCTCACGCAGTTCCCCGACCGCGTCGTCGGCCCGAACAACATGTGGATGTCGGGCACGTCGTTCGCGGCCCCGGTCGTCTCGGGCATCGCGGCCTCGCTGCTCGCGAAGAACCCGTCGTGGACGCCCGACCAGGTGAAGGGCGCGATCATGCTCGGCGCCAAGGCGCCGGGCGGTTACGGGTCGAACGGCGGTCTCGGGCTCGGCGTGGTCGGCGCCGAGGCGTCGCTCGCGTCGTCCGGGGCGGCGAACCCGAACGCCGGTCTCAACCAGTTCGTCACGCTGGGCACCGGTGGGCTCTCCTTCGACGCCGAGGCATGGCGGCAGGCGGCCGCGTCGAACGCCTCCTGGAACTCGGCGTCGTGGAGCTCCGCCTCCTGGTCGAGCGCCTCCTGGAGCTCCGCCTCCTGGAGCTCCGCCTCGTGGTCGAGCGCCTCCTGGAGCTCCGCCTCCTGGAGCTCCGCCTCGTGGTCGAGCGCCTCCTGGTCGAGCGCGAGCGAGCCGGAGTAGCCCCACTCCCACCCCCCGACACGGCAGCGGGCCGCGCCATGCGCGGCCCGTGCTGTATCCGCGGTCAAGCGCGGAGCACGGTCGGGCTCACTCCCACTCGATCGTGGCGGGCGGCTTCGAGGAGAGGTCGAGCGCGACGCGGTTGACGCCGCGCACCTCGTTGATGATCCGCGAGGAGATCGTCTCCAGCAGGTCGTAGGGAATCCGCGCCCAGTCGGCCGTCATCGCGTCCTCGGACGTCACCGCGCGGATCACGATCGGGTACGCGTAGGTGCGCTCGTCGCCCTGCACGCCGACCGAGCGGATCGCGGGGAGCACCGC
>JAOUEK010000485.1 GCA_029858755.1 Thermoleophilia bacterium | reverse complement strand
GAGATCCTCTTCGATTGGATCCGTGAGGGGCGGCGGATCCCGCTGCTCGGCGACGGCTCGAACCGGTACCAGCTCCTCGCCGTCGACGACCTCGTGGAGGCGGTCGTCCGCTCCTTCGACGCACCCGTGGCGGGGCTCGCGCTGAACGTCGGCGCCGCTCGCTTCGGCACCGTGCGCGAGGACCTCGAGGAGCTGATCGCCCACGCCGGCTCGTCGTCGCGCCTGCGACCGCTGCCACCGCGACCGGCAGTGGCCGTCCTCGGCGTGCTGGAGCTGCTGCGCCTGTCTCCGCTCGCCGAGTGGCACTACCGGACGGCGTCGCGTGACTCGACCGTCTCCATCGAGCGCGCCCGCTCGCTGCTGGGGTGGGAGCCTGCCTGCTCGAACGCCGAGGCGCTCTGCGCGGCCTATGACTGGTACCTCGTGCATCGTGGCGAGCTGGGCGCGAGCGGAGCCACCCACCGCGTGCCCTGGGAGCAGCGGGCGCTCGGACTCGCCCGCCGGGTCAGCTGAGCCCAGGGGTCCCTCGCAGGCCGGATCGGGCGTGCCACGGGGCGGGCATCATCGGCTCCGCCCAACTCATCGAATTCCTTCGATGAGTTGATACCGTCAGGCCGATGCAGGCGTGGCTGGCCGACTGTTGCGGCCCGATCATCGAGCACGACCTTGTCGCCGGCCGAGGTCGCCGACCTGTCCAGGTGACACCGTGAGCGTCCTTCTCGCGTGCGTGCAGAACGCGTGCCGGTCGCAGATGGCCGAGGCGCTGCTCCGTCGCGCCGTCGCCGGGTCGCACGAAGCGCGCTCGGCAGGCTCGAGCGCGGCCGGTCAGCAGGCGCGCGCGATCCGCGGCGAGCTCGCGGCGCGGGGGGACGCCCTGGCCGTCGACCTCGATCGAGAGGCGTCGGTGTGACCGCCGACGGGCGTCTCGGCTCTGGGCTCGGCGCCGGCGAGGCTGCAGTGCTCTCGCGGCTGTCGCGGCTCGATCGCTTCCTGCCGCTCTGGATCGGCCTGGCGATGGTCACCGGGCTCGTGCTCGGCGCGCTCGTTCCTGCGCTGAACGATCAGCTCGACCGGTTACGGGTCGGGACCGTGTCGCTGCCGATCGCCGCCGGGCTGCTGCTGATGATGTACCCGGTGCTGGCGAAGGTCCGGTACGAGGACATCGGCCGGATGAAGGACGACGGCGTCGGCAACGCGCGGTTCTTCGGCACCTCGCTCGTCCTCTCGTGGGTCGTGGGGCCGGCGCTGATGTTCGCGCTCGCGTGGCTCGTCCTCGCCGACCAGCCCGCCTACCGCACCGGCGTGATCATCGTCGGGCTTGCGCGATGCATCGCGATGGTGCTCGTGTGGAACGACATCGCGCTCGGCGATCGGGAGCGCGCGGCGGTGCTCGTCGTCTTCAACGCAGTGTTCCAGGTCGCGGCATACGCGCTGCTCGGCTACTTCTACCTCACGGTCCTGCCGGGCTGGCTCGGGCTCGACACGCAGGGCTTCGAGGTCGGCGTCTGGGAGGTCGCGCGCACCGTTCTCGTCTTCCTCGGCATCCCGCTCGCAGCGGGGTTCACGACTCGCCGCGTCGGGATCCACCTGCGCGGCCGCGACTGGTACGAACAGCGCTTCGTCCCGCGGATCGCGCCACTCACGCTCCACGGGCTGCTGTTCACGATCGTGCTCCTGTTCGCGATCCAGGGCGACGAGATCACCTCCGAGCCCTTCGACGTCGCGCTGATCGCCGTGCCCCTCTTCGTCTACTTCGCCGTGATGTGGGTGCTCGGCTTCGCGACCGGCAGGGTGATGGGCTTCCCGTACCCGCAGACCGCCGCGCTCTCGTTCACGGTCGCGTCGAACGACTTCGAGCTCGCGATCGCCGTCGCAGTGGGAGTCTTCGGGGCCACCTCGGGCCAGGCCCTGGCCGGCGTCGTCGGCCCGCTGATCGAGGTTCCCGTGCTCGTCGCGCTCGTGTACGTCGCGCTCTGGCTACGCCGCCGACTGGCCTGGCCCAACCCGGGGCTCCCGGCCGCGGTCGGCCTCCCGTCCGCTCAAGCCGCGCGCTCCGCGAGCAGCGACCCGACCCGCTCGAGCGCTCCCGGGGCGAGCGCGAAGTAGGCGAACGACCCTCGCTTCTCGCGCTCCAGCAGCCCCGCCTCGGTCAGCTGCTTGAGGTGGTGGCTGACGGTCGGCTGTGAGATGCCGAGCACCGGCTGGAACTCGCACACGCAGACCGGCTCACCGCCCGCCCGCATCAGGATGTTGAGGATGCGGAGCCGGTGCTTGTCGGCGAGCGCCTTGAACAAGCGCTCGAGCTCGGACGCGTCCGCATCGGAGAGCGAGTTGCCCGCGAGCGGCGCGCAGCAC
>JAOUEK010000486.1 GCA_029858755.1 Thermoleophilia bacterium | reverse complement strand
TGGCTCGAGGTGACGACGCTGCTGATCCCGGGCCTGAACGACTCCGACGCAGAGCTCGACGCCCTGACCACGTGGGTGGTCGAGCGGCTCGGCCCGAACGTGCCGCTGCACTTCTCCGCGTTCCATCCCGACTACCGCATGCGCGACCGGCCGTCGACGCCGCCGGCGACGCTCACGCGGGCACGGCGGATCGCGCTCGCGAACGGCGTCCGCTACGCCTACACCGGCAACGTGCACGATCCCGAGGGCCAGAGCACGTGGTGCCACGCGTGCGGCGCCCTCCTGATCGAGCGCGACTGGTACGTGCTCGGCGCCTGGAACCTCGACGCAGACGGCTGCTGTGCCGCGTGCGGCGAGCCTCTCCCGGGCGTGCTCGAGGAGCGGCCCGGCACGTGGTGCGCGCGCCGGATGCCCGTGCGGCTCGCGTCGTGAGCGGCCGCACGCGCTCACCGGCCGTCGCCGGGAGCTTCTACCCGGGCACGCAGCCGACGCTGGCCGCAGCGGCGGACGCGCTGCTCGACGCGGTGGAGGCGTCGGGAGCGTCGCGCGCGGTGGTCGCGCCGCACGCCGGGTACGTCTACTCCGGCCCGATCGCGGCGAGCGCCTACGCGGCGCTGCGCGGGCGTCGCGAGGAGCTGGCGCGCGTCGCGATCCTCGGGCCGGCGCACTTCGTGCCGCTGCGGGGGGCCGCCGTCCCCGCCGCGGACGCCTGGGAGACGCCGCTCGGCGCACTCGTCATCGACGCCGGCCTGCGGGACGCGGCGCTCGCCGCCGGAGCGGTCGCCGACGACGGGCCTCACGAGGGCGAGCACGCGGTGGAGGTGCAGCTGCCGTTCCTGCAGCGTCTCTGCGACGTGCCCCCGGCGGTGCTCCCGGTCGCGGTCGGCGAGACGACGGTCGACGAGGCGGCGGACCTCGTCGGCGCGTTGTGGGAGGAGGCGGACGCGGTCGTCGTCTCCACCGACCTGAGCCACTACCTCCCCGAGCCGGCCGCGCGCGAGGCGGACCGCCGCACGGCGGAGGCGATCGTGGGGCGTCGGGCGGAGGAGATCGGCCCGTACGACGCCTGCGGCTCGTTCGCGCTGCGCGGGCTCCTGGCGCACGCCGCGCGGATCGGCGCCGCAGTCCGGCTGCTCGACCTGCGCACGTCCGCCGACACGGCCGGCGGCCCCGAGCGGGTCGTCGGCTACGGCGCCTTCGCCGTCGGCTGAACGCTCGTCCGCAGGGCGGCGCCGGGCGCGCGGGGAGATGCAAGCGGGCGGGCGCCCCACCGACGACGAGATCCGCGCCGCCGCTCTCCACGACGTGTGCAGGTGGACAGGTCGACGCGACTCGCGCTGTGGTAATGATGCGCGTTCTGTGTCATCCCGCAGCCGGGGGAGGCGGTTGCGCTGCGGCGAATGGAGGAACGATGGGGGACGGAGTGCGGCTGTCCCGGCGCACCTTCGTGAAGTGGGTCGGTGGTGCGAGCGCGGGCTTCTACCTGTTCGGGCGCTTCCCGGGGAACGGTGCGTCCGTGCCGCTGGCGCCGATCCCGGGCGGCACGCTCGACCCGGCGAGCGTGACGAAGTACGCGACGTCGATGCTGATCCCGCCCGTGATGCCCCGCAAGGGCGTGGTCAAGCAGAAGGGCGGCAAGAACGTCGACTACTACGAGATCTCGATGCGGCAGTTCCGGCAGAGGCTCCTGCCGGACTCCTTCTACGACACCCTGAAGGGCGACGTGAGCGAGGGCACCCTCGTGTGGGGCTACGGCGGCTACAAGGCGGCCGAGAGCAACCGCGGCCTGATGATCTGGAACGCACCTTCGCTGACGATCGAGGCCAGGCACAACCGGCCCGTGCGTGTGAAGTGGATCAACGAGCTGCGCGAGGACCCGGAAGACGCGGAGTCCGACTTCCTTCCGCACCTGCTGCCCGCCGACCCGACGCTGCACTGGGCGAACCCGCCCGGCGGGGAGGCGGGTCGTGACACTCGTCCCGCCTTCGCGGCGACGCCCGGCCCGTATACGGGCCCGGTGCCGATGGTCACGCACGTCCACGGCGCGGTCGGCGTCGGCGACGAGAGCGACGGGTACGCCGAAGCGTGGTTCCTGCCTGCGGCGGGGAACATGCCCGCCGGCTACGCCACCGAGGGCACCTGGTACGAGTTCTTCGCCGGCAAGGCGAAGGCGGCGTACGGCGCGGACTGGGGAGACGGCTTCGCGACGTCGCAATACCCGAACCTCGGACGGGCGTCGGCCGACTGGTACCACGACCACACGCTCGGCATGACCCGACTCAACGTGTACGCCGGGCCCGCGGGCTTCTACATCATCCGCGGCGGCCCCGACGGCGACGACGCGGTGCTCGACAG
>JAOUEK010000484.1 GCA_029858755.1 Thermoleophilia bacterium | reverse complement strand
TCCGGGATGCAGGACTGCTGGTGGCAGCCGCAGCAGGTTCGATGCACGTGTGGTTCGTCGAACAGCAGGCCGGCGACCTCGGCGCCGCCGAGCGCGCGTTGCGCAGCGGGCTGGACGAGCTCGACCGGCTGGGCGACCGCGCCTACTACCCGACGGTCGCCGTCCTGCTGGCCGACACGCTCGCCCGGGGTGGCGCGTACGACGAGGCGCAGCGCTGGTGCGCCGTGGTGCGCGAGACCACGGCGCCCTCGGACCTCGTCAACATCATGATCGTCGACGCCGTTGAGGGCATGCTCCTCGCACGGCGGGGGGATCACCACGGCGGAGAGCGCCTCGCGCGCCGTGGGGCCGCGCTCGCCGACACGATCGACTTCTGGGATCACAAGGCGCGTGCGTACGAGCTGCTCGCGGAGACGCTCGAGCTCTGCGGCAAGCCCGACGAGGCGCGGACGACTCTCGACAAGGCGCTCGCGGTCTGCGAGGCCAAGGGCGACGTGCCGGGCGCTGCCCGGGTGCGCGAGCTGCTCGGCTCGCTCTCGGCCTGAGCGGGCGCCCCGGCCCTACGATGCGCCCGTGAGCGCGTACCCCTCCCACCTCGAGACCGACGTCGTCCTCCGCGACGGCCGCACCGTGCACGTGCGACCGGCCCGCCGCGACGACCGCGACCGGCTCGAGGACTACTTCATCGGCCTCTCCGACGAGTCCCGCCGCCTGCGCTTCTGGGGGCAGGTGGTGAACGTGCGCGAGCAGGCGACGAACGCGGTCGAGATCGACTACGTCGACCACCTCACGGTGCTCGGCTTCGCCGGGGCCGACCTCGCCGAGGTCGTCGGCGGGGCGCAGTACATCCGTGACGGGAAGGCCCGCGCCGAGATCGCGATGTCGGTCTCCGACGAGCTGCAGGGGCAGGGGCTCGCCTCGATCCTGATCGAGCACCTCGCCGAGGCCGCCGCCGCCCAGGGCATCGAGTTCTTCCACGCCGACGTGCTGCCCGAGAACCACCGCATGATCGACGTCTTCCGCGGCACGGGCTTTCCGCTCTCCATCCGCACGCGACCGGGGTACGTGGAGGTCGAGTTCCCGACCACGATCAGCGACGAGACCGCCGGGCAGTACGAGGAGCGCGAGCGGATCGCGGCCGCCAACGCGGTGCGCCGCGTGCTCGAGGCCCGCTCGATCGCCGTGATCGGCGCCTCCAGGGACCCGACGACGATCGGCGGGCGCCTACTCCGCAACCTCCTCACGAAGCCGTTCGCAGGCGTCGTCTATCCCGTGAACCCAGTGGCGGACGCGGTGCAGGGCGTGGCGGCCTACGCGAGCGTGCTCGAGATCCCGCACGAGGTCGAGCTCGCCTTCGTGGTCGTTCCCGCCGCCCGGGTGATCGCCGTGGCCCGCGAGTGCGCGGAGAAGGGCGTGAAGGCGCTCGTCGTGATCTCGGCGGGCTTCGGCGAGACCGGGGAGGAGGGACGGCTGCTCCAGCAGGAGCTGGTGGACGTGTGCAGGGAGACCGGCATGCGGCTGGTCGGCCCGAACTGCATGGGCGTGATCAACACCGATCCGGAGGTGATGCTGAACGGCACCTTCGCCCAGGTCTCACCGCCCGAGGGCCACATCGCCTTCATGTCTCAGTCGGGTGCGCTCGGGATCGCGGTGATCAACATGGCGAACCGGCTCGGGCTCGGCCTCTCGTCGTTCGTATCGATCGGCAACAAGGCTGACGTCTCGCCCAACGATCTCCTCTGCTACTGGGACGAGGACGAGCGGACGGAGGTCGTCCTGCTCTACATCGAGTCGTTCGGCAACCCGCGCCGCTTCGCCGAGATCGTGCGCCGGGTCGGCCGGCGCAAGCCGGTCGTGGTGGTGAAGAGCGGGCGCGGCGCGGCGGGCCGGCGGGCGGCCTCCTCCCACACCGGGGCGCTGCTCGCGTCCTCCGACACGACCGTCGACGCGCTGCTGCGCCAGGTCGGCGTCACCCGCACGGACACGCTGGAGGAGATGTTCGACGTCGCCGCCCTGCTCGCGAACCAGCCGCTCCCGGGTGGCCGCAACGTCGCCATCGTCACCAATGCGGGCGGGCTCGGCATCCAGTGCGCGGACACGTGCGAGGCACGGGGGCTGCACGTGCCCGAGCTCACGGAGGAGACGATCGCCGAGCTGCGCACCTTCCTGCCGCCCGCGGCGGGTGTCGCCAACCCCGTGGACATGATCGCCTCGGCCACCGCCGAGGACTACGGCCGCGCGATCCGTGTCGTCGCCGCCGACCCGGGGATCGACGCGCTGATCGTGATCTACATCCCGCCCCTCGAGGACGATGCGCCGGCGGTGGCCCACAGCATGGTGGAGGCGATCGGGTCGCTCG
>JAOUEK010000483.1 GCA_029858755.1 Thermoleophilia bacterium | reverse complement strand
CGATCGCGGGTGCGTTCTTCCGCGCCTCCGCGAACAGCTTCCGGATCCTCGCCGCCCCCAGCCCGGCGAACATCTCCACGAACGCGGCGGCGCTCGACGAGTAGAAGTTGGCGCCCGACTCCTTCGCGACCGCCTTGGCGAGCAGCGTCTTGCCGGTGCCAGGTGGGCCGTAGAGCAGGATCCCCTTCGGCACCCGCGCGCCGAGCCGCGTGAACCTGGCGGGCTCGCGCATGAACTCGACGACCTCCTCGAGCTCCGCCTTGGCCTCGTCGAGGCCGGCGACGTCGGACCAGGAGACGTTGTCGACCGAGTCCTTCTGCACCGGCGCGGGCTTCGTGCGCGGCACGGCGCGGACCGTCATGAACAGGACGATCAGGATTGCGCCGAAGAACACGATCGGCAGCCAGATGACGACCGTGTCCTGGAATTCCGCCCAGCTCACCTACGAACTATCGGGGGTTCTCGCCGCCCGGTCAATCGCCCGCGCCAGGGGAGCGGCTACAGCCCCGCGACCACGTCGTCGGTGCGCGCCACTCGCACACCGAGGTCGGCCCACTCGGCGGCGCACGCGGCGGCACGCTCCTCGGAGATCGCGCGCGAAGCGTCCTCGACGAAGGTGACGGGGATGCCGCGCTCGCGGAGGCCCACGATCGCCCGGTGGTCGCACACGTCGGAGGCGAGGCCGAAGACGATCGCCTCGCTCGGGTGCAGCGCCTCGATCACCGCGTCGGTGTTCGGATTGTCGAAGACGTCCACGGTCTTCTTCAGCAGCAGGATCTCGCGGCGGCCGCGCACGAGCTCGGCGACGGACTCCGGCGGCAGAGGGTCGAGCCCGACCGCCACGGGGTCGGCCTGCTCGGTCTCGGGGACGCGACGCGCGCCTGGCGTCCCGCGCAGGCAGTGCGGCGGCCACGTGCGCTCGTAGTCGGGCTCGAGGGAGATCTCGTCGTCCGTGAGCTCGTGGTCGTCGGCGGAGGCGACGTGGGCGATGCCGACGTCGCGCGCCCACTGGGCGAGGCGCGCCATGTTGCCCAACGTCGCCTCGGCGCCGGGGACGTAGAGCGCGCCGCCGGGGTGCGCGAAGTCGACCTGCGTGTCGACGTCCCAGAGCACGGGGCGCCGGGACGCGCTCACGTCACGGGCTCCAGGCGGTCGTTGGAGCGGAAGCGACGGCCGACCTTCGCCGTCTCCCTGCCGTCCGTCATCACGATGTCCGCCGTGAAGTCGTTCTCGCCGCGGATCAGCGACGAGCCCACCCCGTACGCGTCCACGGGGACGCCGCGCTCCTCGAACCCACGGATCTTCTCGACGGTGAAGCCGCCGGAGACGACGATCTTCACCCGCTCGAAGCCGTCGGCGTCGAGGGCGTCGCGCACACGCCGGACGAGACGCTCGTTGACGCCGCGCGGATCGAAGTCGCCCATCTCCTCCCACAGGGAGCGGTCGACGAGCTGGCCGGACGTGTCGAGGCGCACGCCCCAGAGGCGTGGGCCGAGCGCGCGGGCGACGTCGAGCGCGGTCTGCACCGAGTCGTTGTCGAAGTCGACGAGCACGGTGATCCGGAAGTCCTCCGGCGCCCATTCCGCGAACTTCGTGGCGGCGAGCACCGTGTTGCCGCCGTAGGACGCGATCAGCGAGTGCGGCACGGTGCCCACGCCGCGCCCTCCCCACCACGAGGCCTGCGCGTCTGAGGTGACGCCGATCGCGGCGCCCGCGACGGCGCCGGCGACGTACGCCGCGTAGCCGTCGCCCGTCTGCACGCGATGGTGGTCGTGCCGTGCGGGCATGAAGATGATCGGCTTGCCCCTTGCCGCGTCGACGACGCGGGTGACGTTGGTGGCGACCAGCGTCCGGCGGGCGAGCACGCCGAGGTACACCGTCTCCAGGTGGGCGAAGAGGGTGTAGTCGCCCTCGATCGTCATCACCGTCTCCCACGGGTCGATCCGGTCGCCGTCGTGGAGGGCGTGCACCGTGAGCTCGTCCCAGCCATGGGAGCAGAGCTTGAGGATCGCGATCGCCTCGTCCATCCCGCCGAGCAGCGCCGCCTTCTTCTGGAAGACCTGCATCACGACCCGCGGGCGGCGGCCGTCGTGGAGGAGCGCCGACCGCGTGTGATTGAAGTAGGCGTCGGTGTAGTACCCGTCCCGCATCTTCTCGACCGGCAGATCGAACACGTCGGGAGAGAGCCGCACGCCGCGCGCGCGGGACGGTGCGATGCTCACGTCCCGCTCCCTTCGACCGCTGCCGCCTCGGCCTCCAGGCACGCGGCGAGCGCGGCCTCGGCGACGGCGAGCTGGTCGGCGGTCGGATCCTGCGTGGACAGGTGCCGCTGCAGCTCGTGACCCGGCCGAGAGAGCATCC
>JAOUEK010000482.1 GCA_029858755.1 Thermoleophilia bacterium | reverse complement strand
TCACGGCGTCGACGCACGGCGGTGTCGCCCCGTGGTGGTTGCAGGGCTCGAGCGTGACGTAGAGGGTGGCCCCGCGGGCCTGCTCGCCCGCAGCGCGGAGCGCGTGCACCTCCGCATGGGGCTCGCCGCGACGGACGTGCCACCCCTCCCCGACGACGGCACCGCCGGCAACCACCACCGCGCCTACCACGGGATTCGGATGCGTCGTGCCCCGTCCGCGCTCGGCGAGCTCGAGCGCGCGCTCCAGCCAGAGCGTCACGCGACGAGGGCGGCGAGGCGCCGGTAGGCGCCCGCCGGCTCCGGGTCGGAGAAGATCGCGCTCCCCGCGACGAGGAGCGAGGCGCCGGCGTCGCGGAGCGCCCGGGCGTTCGACGGCCCCACGCCGCCGTCCACCTGGATCGGACAGGAGACGAGCTCCGCCAGCCGCTCCACGCGCCCGACCGACTCCGGCATGAACGACTGCCCGGAGTAGCCGGGCCAGATGCTCATCAGCAGGACCAGGTCGGCTGCGGCGGCTTCCGCAGCCGTGGCCGCCTCCTCCGGCGACGTGCCGGGGCTCAGGGAGACGCCGACGGCGAGCCCGTGGCCGCGGGCTTCCGCGGCGACGCGCGCGGGGTCGTCCGTCGCCTCGACGTGGAAGGTGACCGAGTCCGCCCCGGACGCCGCGAACTCCTCGAAGTGGTGAGCGGGATCGGTGACCATCAGGTGACAGTCGAGCACGCCGCCCACCGCGTGGATGCCCTCGGCGATGCTGCGCAGCACGACCGGCCCGATCGTCACCGGCGGGACGAAGTGCCCGTCGCCCGTGTCGAAGTGGAAGACGCGGCAGCCCGCGGCGAGGAGCTCGTCGACCTGCTCGCCGAGCCGGCGGAAGTCGGCCGCGTAGAGCGAGGGCTCGACCTCGCTGCCGTCCCGGATCCAGACGGGCCACCCCACCCCGCGATCATACGAATGCTCGGGCGTCGGCCGCCGTCTGCGACGGCGGCCGGTGCAGCCTCAGGCGTCCTCGACGACGTTCGGACCGTGCTTGTCGACGAAGCGGTCGAGCACGCCGGACTCGAGCAGGCGGCGGCGTGCTTCGAGAGCGTCCTCGCGGGTCGCGAACTCGAGGAAGACGAAGACGTGGTTCGGGTCGTCGACGCTGCGCAGGACGCGCTGCATGGTCGCCTGCTCGCGTGCCCGCGGCACGTCCTGATCGAACATCGGACGCCAGGTCTCGTAGTCACCGACGTGGATGCGGGTGACGATGGCCGTGGGCATCGGGCTCCTCCTTCGGTGTCGCGGCGCGAGGACGCTACCAAGCGTGCGAGTGGCGGGCCAGGCCCCCGGGTCAAGGCACGCGGAGGCGCGCGACGAAGAAGCCGCTCGTGTTGTGGACGTGCGGCAGCACCTGCAGGAGCTCGGGGCGACGAGGGTGTGCGAAGGTCGGCCAGTCGACGCCGAGGTCGTCGCACGGCAGGCCGACCGCGTCGACGACGGCCTCCGACTCGTCGGCGTTGACCGTGCACACCGAGTACGTGACCGTGCCCCCGGAGCGCACCCGCTCCACGGCCGCGCGCAGCAGCGCGAGCTGCAGCTCGGGGAGCGGCTCGGCGCGCCAGCGGAGATCGGGGCGGGAGGCGAGCACGCCCAGCCCCGAGCAGGGCGCGTCGACGAGCGCGTGGTCGAACCCCTTCAGCCCCGGGGGGAGCTCGCGCCCGTCGGCGTGCACGACCGTCACGTGCCGGGCGCCGAGCCGGCGCACGTTCTCCTCGAGCTCGCGCACCCTGGCCTCGCTCGCGTCGACGGCGACGACCTCGCCGGCGAGCATGGTCGCCTTGCCGCCGGGCGCGGCGCAGAGGTCGAGCGTGCGCTCGCCGTCGCGCGCGCCGACAACGCGGCCGACGAGCTGCGAGCCGCGGCTCTGCGGCCAGATGCGGCCTTCGGCCACTGCCGCCTCGTCGATCCGGCCGACGACGAAGGCGTCCTCGAGCATCGGGTCGGGCCGCCCCTCGACCGCGCCCCGCACGCGGCGCACGGCGATCTCCGGAGGCTCGTTCTGGGCGCGCATCAGCGCTCGGGCGCCGTCGGGCCCGAGGTCGCGCCACCAGACGTCGGCCACCCAGTCCGGGTACGAGTGGCGGAGCGCCGCTTCCGGAGCCGTCGCCTCGGGGAGGCGCTCGACGAGGGCGCGGCCCTGCTCCGCGAGCCGCCGCAGGACGGCGTTCGCAAACGCGACCGCACGCCGCGCCCCTGCCTTGCGCACGAGCTCGACCGACTCGTTGACGGCCGCATAGCGGGGCACGCCGTCGAGGAACGCGAGCTGGAACGCGCCGAGACGGAGCGCGGCGAGCACGGGCGGGTCGATCTTGCGCACGGGCCGGCG
>JAOUEK010000481.1 GCA_029858755.1 Thermoleophilia bacterium | reverse complement strand
CACCGCACCGTCAGCATGCCGAGGTAGTCCGGCGCGCCGGAACCGCGGCGCAGACCGCCCGCGATCTTCACGCCTCCCATGTCCGCGCCGACAGCGAGCCCGGCCAGTGAGACGCTCCACGAGGAGGGTAAGTACAGGGGTCCGCCCCAATCCGCGGTCAGCGAGAGATCGTCGACGGCGACGGTGAGTCCGAGCATGGATACCTTGCCGTCGACCATGACGCTGATCGAGTTGGGACGGTCCTCGCCCTGCTCAACGCCGATGCCGATCTGTTCGAGGTAGACCGGACCGAAGCTGCGCCGGATGCCGATCCACCACGGGCCTTCGTCCTGGCCGGCCCGGAAGCCGATGCGCAGACCGTGTGGAGGCGGGCCGCTCTGCAACGAGAGCGCCGGCGAGAACTCGGCGTTCGGTCTCTCCTTTCCGGTCGCCGCGTCCGCCAGGATGCCCGAGGCGACCTTGTCGCCGCCGTCGCCGCCGCCCAGCGGAAGCGCGAAGCCTCCGAGCTCGAGCTGGCCACCCCCGGCGCTCACGCCGCTCGCGCCCAATTCGAGGTAGCCGTGCAACGCAAGCGAGCCGATCGTCAGCAGTGCGTCGAGCAGCGGGGCGCTGGCCCGCATCAAGCGCAGCCCCAAACCTCGGATGGCGACTCCGGGTTCGAGTGTGACCACGCCACCGTGGATTCTCAGGAGATCCACGCGCAGACCGCCGTCGCCCGGTGGCTGGATCCACGTCGAGTCGACCTCGAGCGCCAACTGGACGTCGCCGCCGACGAGCTCGAAGCGCTTGCCGTTGACAAGCGACACGGTGATGCCGAACAGTTCGGCGTCGCCGACGGCCGGCCCGAAGCGGACGGTCAACGGGTCGATGTCGAGGACGGGCGCCTGGCCGGCGAGATTCTTCGCGAGAACCAATGTTCGCGGAAGCAGCTTGTCGGGGTCGAGCACGCCGGCATCGAAGGAGCTGACACCGTTCACAGTGTGCAGGAGCACGCCCTCGAGCAGCGCCCGCAACTCGATCGCCGGCTGGCCCCCGCTGTCGAGCACACGGGTGCCGAGCACGGCCTGCAGTTCGCCCGTCGAGAGCGCGACGTCCATGGCGACGGGCATCAAGACCTGCACGGCGCCGAGCGCGAGCGAAGCGGCGCCAGGTGCATGGAGTTCGAAGCCCGTCGGCGGACCGAAGGGCACACGGCCTTCCAGCCGCACTCCGCTCGTGGCGCCGAGCCACACGGCGAGGTGGTCACCGTCCACTGCCTCGGGACCGGTGTCCACCTCGATCCCCGGCGCGAAGCGCACCGGGCCGGCGACCAACGGTGTGGCCGGATCGACGCGGAAGCGCGCGCGTGCGCGCTGCAGCCCGGCGGTCGTGATCCGCATCTCGCCGTCGATTGTGGTGCCCGGCATGATCTCGATCGGTTCCGCCACGACCGCGACCGCCACCTGATTCGAAGCCGGCGACGTGACGGTCAGCGTGAGGACGCCGGCCTTGCTCAGCGTGAAGGTCGAGCTCGCGCCGCTGGTGCTCCAGCCGGCGGGCAGCGTCTCGTCGATGAGACTCGCGAGTGCGACATACGCCGGGCCTGCGTCCGCATTCAGTCGCGAGGCCAGTTGCGCCGCCGGATCCTCTGCGAACGCCATCAACGCGTCGCCGTCGAACTTGCCGCCGCTACGCAGGGCGAGCGCGTCGCCCAAGTCACCGAGTCCGTCGCCGATCACGCCACCGATGCCGACGATCGCATCCAGCGCCAGCGGGAGCGCGTACGTGGCGGCGGCCGTCGCCGCGGCAGCCCCGAGTCCGGGGCCCGCCGGGAGCAACGTGATCCCCCCGCCAGACGCGAAGACCAGACGCAGCTCGGCGCCGCCGGGTCCGACCGTCGCGACGAGCCGCGACGATGACTCCATCGGCGCGACTCCGTCGAGCGCGATGGCTGCGTTCAGCGCGAACTGCGTCGGTGACGATGCCTGCGGCAGCCGTAGATCCACCGTGCCGGACAGGCGCAGCCCGCCACCGGGCGCACCCGCCGCACCGAGTACGATCCGTGCCGCTCCCTCCGCCGTTCGCTCGGCGGCGATGGTGATCGCGCCGGGAAACGAGAGCATTCCCAGAGCGGGGCCGCCGATTCCCAACAGGTGACCGAGAGAGTCGAAGAGCGCGACGAATCGATCGGGATCGAACCGGTCGTCGGCACTGCCCAGGGCGCGCGGGTTCTCAAGCCACGCGCGCGGGCTTGCGAGCAACGCGAGCGGCACGCGCACGCGGTCGCCCGTCGGCCCGTGCACCAGCAGCCCGAGCGTCTCGAGCACTGGATCGAGCAGTGCGTTGACGCGCGGATCGATCGTGCGGCCGAAGCTCATCCCCGCCGAAAGGAC
>JAOUEK010000034.1 GCA_029858755.1 Thermoleophilia bacterium | reverse complement strand
CCGCGGGATGCGGGTCGCCGTCGTCGACACCCGCGACCGGCCGCGCGCGGGCGTCGCCGCTCTCGGGTCGGGGCTCGCCGAGGGCGGCATACGACACCATGCGGCCGACGTCACCGACCGCACTGCGGTGGAGCGCGTGCTCGCCGAGGTCGAGGAGGCATGGGGCGTCCCCCATGTGCTGATCAACGCGGCCGCGAGCGACGCACCGCCCGACGCGCCGGCGGAGGAGGTGGGACCGTTCGAGGACGTCCCGCTCGACGCGCTCGAGCGCGTCGTCGACGTCAACGTGCTCGGAACCGTCGTCCCGTGCCAGGTCCTCGGGGCGGCGATGGCGCGCGAGGGCCGGGGGTCGATCGTGAACGTCGCCTCCGTGTACGGGATGGTCTCGCCCGACCAGTCTCTCTACGACTTCCGCCGCGAGCGGGGCGAGGTGTTCTTCAAGCCTGTGGCCTACGCCGTCTCCAAGTCGGCCGTGCTCAACCTCACGCGCTATCTCGCCACGTACTGGGGCGGCAGCGGCGTGCGTGTGAACACGCTGACGCCGCACGGCATCGCCGACGGGCAGCCGGAGCCGTTCGTCGAGGCGTTCGCCCGCCGCTCGCCGCTGGGACGGCTGATGGAGGCCCGGGAGGCGGTCGGCGCCGTCGTCTTCCTCGCGTCGGACGCGTCGTCCTACGTAACGGGCGCCAACCTCGTCGTCGACGGCGGCTGGACCGCCTGGTGATCCCGGCCGAGATCCCGAACCTGATCGGAGGCGAGGCGCGCCCCGCGGCAGGCGGGGCCTGGCTCGACAAGCACCGCCCGGCAGACGGAACCCTGCTCTGCCGTGTCGCCGGCTCGGGGCCGGAGGACGTCGACGCGGCGGTGGCGGCGGCCCGCGCGGCGCAGCCCGCCTGGGCCGCGCAGACCGTGGTCGCCCGCGGCGACCTGCTCCGCGAGCTCGCGCTCGCGCTCCGTGAGCGGCGCGAGGAGGCGTCGGCGATCGTCGCCGAGGAGACCGGCAAGCCGCTCGAGCTCGCGCTCGGCGAGACCGACGCCGCCGTCGAGATGGGGCTCTTCGTCGCCGGCGAGGGTCGGCGCTTCTACGGGCGCACGACGTCGGCGAGCACGCCCCATCGGACGGTGCTGACGATGCGCCACCCCGTCGGCGTCGCCGGGCTGATCGTCTCCTTCAACACGCCGCTGCCGAACGTGGCGTGGAAGGCCTTCCCGGCGCTCCTCTGCGGCAACGCCGCCGTGCTCAAGCCCTCGGAGGAGGCCCCTGCCTCGGCGTGGCTCTTCGGTGAGCTCGCGCGCGAGGTCGGGCTCGCCCCGGGGCTGCTCAACGTCGTGCACGGCGCGGGGCCCGAGGCGGGCGCGGCGCTCGTCGAGCACGAGGGCGTCGACCTCGTCAGCTTCACCGGCTCCGCCGCCACCGGGCGGATCGTCAACGAGCGCGCAGGAGCCCGGCTCGCCAAGGTGTGCCTCGAGCTCGGCGGCAAGAACGCGCTCGTCGTCTGCGACGACGCCGACCTCGAGTCGGCGGTGCGCCGGAGCGTCGCGTCGGCGTTCTCCAACGCAGGACAGCGGTGCGCTGCCGCCAGCCGGCTCGTCGTCTTCGACAGCATCGCGGACGCCTTCCGCGAGCGGCTGCTCGCGGAGGCGCGCGCGCTCGAGCCGCAGCCGGTGATCAGCGAGGCTGCGCTGCAGCGGATCCTCCGGCAGCTCGACGGAGCGGTCGCCCGCGGGGCGAGCATCGCCTGCGGCGGCGTCAGGCTCGACCGCCCCGGGTTTCACCTCGCGCCCACGATCGTCGAGGGCGTCGGGCCCGAGGACGACCTCTCGTGCACCGAGCTCTTCGGCCCCGTGGCCACGCTGTCCACGGTGCGCGGGCTCGACGAGGCGATCGCGCTCGTCAACGACTCCCCGTACGGGCTCACCGCGGCCGTGCACACCGCGAGCCTGCACCGGGCGCTGCGCTTCGCCGAGGAGGTCGAGGTCGGCGTCGTGGTCGTGAACGCCGGGACGCACGGCTCCGAGCCGCACATGGGCTTCGGCGGCGTCAAGCAGTCGGGCACGGGCTGGAAGGAGGCGGGCGTGGAGGCGCTCGACGTCTACTCCGACGTCCGCTGGGTCAACCTCGTCGCCGACCCGTCGCTGACGTGAGCCGTTCCGTCGCCGTCCTCGGCGTCGGCGCCGTGGGCGGGGCCCTGGCGGCGCGGCTGGCTTCTGCGGGCGTGCGCGTCACCTGCGTGTGCGCACCGGGCACGGCGGCGGCGATCCGTGAGCGCGGGCTCGAGGTCGAGACGCCTGCGGGGGTGCTCCGCGCGCGCCCCGAGGTGGCGGAGTCGCTCCGCGAGGCGGTGTCGCTGCTCGTGGTCGCGGTCAAGGCGCCGTCGCTGGAGGAGGCGCTCCTGCGCATCGAGCCGCAGGCCGTTGCCGACGGCGTCGTCGTGCCGCTGCTGAACGGGCTCGAGCATCCTGCGGCGATCCGCGCGCGTGTCGGGCCGCGCGTGGCCCCGGGCACGATCGCGCGGTTCTCCGGCGAGCTGACAGGCCCCGGGCGCGTGCTCGAGCGGAGCGGCGTACCACTCGTCACCGTCGCCTCCAGCGACCTCGGTCGGGGCGCGGTCGAGGAGGCGCTGCGGCCGCTCGCGGACAGCGGCGTCGAGGTCGTGGTCGCCGGGGACGAGCGTGCCGTGCTGTGGGAGAAGGTGGCCCGGCTCGGCCCCCTCGCGGCCGCGACCGTCGCCAGCGGGCTCGCGGTCGGCCCCCTACGGGCGGATCCCGGGTGGCGGGCACGGCTCGCGGACGCGATCGACGAGGCGGTCGCGATCGCCGCGGCCGACGGCGTCACCCTGCACGCCGCCGACGAGTGGGCGATCATCGACGCGATGCCCCCCGACGCCACCACCTCGGCAGCCCTGGACGTGGCCCGCGGCCGTCCCTCCGAGCTCGACGCGATCGCCGGCTCCGTGCTGCGGGCGGCCGAGCGTCACGGGCTGCGCTGCCCCGGGCTCGCCGCGCTCCTGGAGCGGGCGGAGGCGCGGCGGTGACGACCGCGATCGCGTTGATCGGTGCCCGCTCCGGGTCCGAGCGCGTCCCCGGGAAGAACATCCGGGCGCTTGCCGGCCATCCACTGATCGCCTTCGCGATCGCGACGGCGCAGCAGTCCGGCGTGTTCGAGCGGGTGCTCGTCTCCACCGACAGCGAGCAGATCGCCGAGGTGGCCCGCCGGTACGGCGCCGACGTGCCCTTCCTGCGGCCGGACGAGTACGCGACGGCGACCTCGCCGGACATCGAGTGGATCGCCTGGACGCTGCAGCGCCTGCCGGAGCGCTACGACCTGTTCGCGATCGTGCGGGCCACCAACCCGTTCCGGGGGCCCGACGTGATCCGCCGCGGGCTGGAGCAGCTGCTCGCCACGCCCGAGGCGGACTCGATCCGCGCGGTGGAGCCCGTCAAGCAGCACCCGGGCAAGATGTGGCTGCTCGCGGACGACGCCCGCACGATGCGCCCGCTGCTCGACCAGTCGCACCTCGACGCCGCCTGGCACGCGGGCCAGTACCAGGCCCTGCCGCCCGTCTACGCGCAGAACAGCGCGCTCGAGATCGCGTGGACGCGCGTGGTCACGGAGACGGGGACGCGAGAGGGACGGGTGCTCGCCCCCTTCCTCACGCAGGGCCTGGAGGGCTTCAACGTCGACGACGAGGACGATTGGGAGCGCGCAGAGGCTCTCGTCGCGAGCGGGCGGGCGACGCTGCCGCCCGTCGACCGCGAGCCGTATCCTGCGCCCTCGTGAAGGTCGCCCGCCTCGAGACGCTGTTCTGCGACGCCGGCTGGCGCCCGTGGGTGTTCCTCAAGGCGACCACGGACGACGGCCTCGTCGGCTGGTCGGAGGTCACCGACTCGCACGGGTCGCCGCGCGGGATCGCCGGCATCGTCGAGGACCTCGCTCCCCTCGTCGTCGGCCGCGACCCGCGACCGGTCGAGCGCATCTACTGGGACCTCTACCGTCACACGCGCCAGAGCCCCGGCTCGGTGATCCAGAAGGCGCTCGCCGGCATCGAGAACGCGCTGCTCGACCTCAAGGCGAAGGCGCTCGGCGTGCCCGTGCACGAGCTCTTCGGCGGCCCCACGCGCGACAAGGTGCCGCTCTACTGGTCGCACTGCGGCACGACCCGCGCCCGCGCCTGGGAGGTGACGGGCACCCCGAAGCTCGCCTCGTACGACGACGTCGAGGCGCTCGGGCGGGAGGTCGTGGAGCGCGGCTACGGCGCCTTCAAGACGAACATCGTCGTCCCGGGCGAGGAGCCACAGGTGCTGATGCCCGGCTTCGGCGCAGGCGGCGGCACCATGCGGGCAGCCGAGATCGCCGAGCACCTCACGCGGCTGCTGGAGGCGTTCGCCGCGGGCACCGAGGGGCGGGCGCGTCCGATCGTCGACCTCAACTTCAACCTCGAGCCGGAGGGCGTGCTCCGCGTCGCCAACGCGCTCGAGCCGTTCGACCTGCTCTGGCTGGAGGTCGACGCCTACGACCCGGCGGCGCTCGCGCACGTCCGGCGAGGGGCCCCGATGCCGATCTGCTCCGGCGAGAACCTGTACACGGCGCGCGGCTTCCGGCCCTTCCTCGAGGCCGGGGCGATGGACGTCGCCTCGGTCGACGTGATCTGGAACGGCTTCCACCAGGCGAAGAAGGTCGCCGACCTCGCCGAGACGTTCGAGGTGTCGTGCGCGCCGCACAACTACTACGGCCACCTGGCGACCTTCATCGCCGCGCAGTGGTGCGCCGCGATCCCGAACACGCGGATCTGCGAGGTCGACGTCGACGACGTGCCGTGGCGCGAGGAGCTGGTGACAGCAGTGCCCGACGTGCGCGACGGGGAGCTCGTCGTCCCGTCGGCGCCCGGCTGGGGCGCCGAGATCGTCGAGGACGTGCTCCGCGCACATCCGTGGCCGGCTGCATGAGATGATTACTCGCGCGACCGTCGGCCCGCTTGACCGGCTGCGTCCCGTCTGGAAGTGGCTGATCCGACTGGAGGGCCGCCCGCTCGGCCTCCTCCTCGTCGGAATCGCTGCGGCCGTCGCGTATGCCCTTCGTTCGATCGCCTGGCCCGTTGCGGCTGGGGCCGACCTCGACGACTACCTCCGCTACTACGTTGAGCTCACTGACAGCGACCCGGTGCTTCCGGCGATCATCTTGAGCCGGACTCCGTTGACACCGATCGTCGACGGACTGCTGCTCGATGTCGCCGGTGGGATCCTTGCCGCGCCCGGGCTTGCGGCGCTCTACGCCGTCTCGGTGGTTGCGTGGACTGCTGCCGGGCGGTGGATTGCCCCCGGCGTCGGGCTCGTGTTGGGTGTCGTGCTCCTGCTGTATCCGGGTTACGCCGGCATGTTCCACGTCGTCTCGAGCGAGCCCGTGTACGCGGCCGTCTTCTCCCTCTGGGCGTGGATGCTCGCCCGTACGCTCGTCGCGCCGAGCCTCGGGCGCGCCGCGCTCGTCGGCGTTGGGGTGGCGGCCCTCACACTAACCCGCCCGGGGAGTCAGCTGTTTGTCATCTTCGCGCTCGCGCCGCTGCTGTTCCGACGACGATCGCTGAGGTCCCGGATGGCGATGTCAGGTCTTGTCATCGCGGGCGCCGTGCTGCCACTCGCAGGCTGGGCGCTTCTCAACGACGCACGTTACGGCGAGATCACCGTAGCGCGCGGCGGCAACACCGCACTGTTCCACCACGCCTTCGTCGTCGATCGGATCATCGAACGGGGCAACGGCCCCGCGACGCGTCAGTTGCTGGACGAGATCGAGCGAAGTCTCCTCACGCGCGAGCCCTACCGGTCGTACGGCGTGAGTCTGGACGACGTGCTCTCCTCAGGAAGCCTGCGGATCAGCGAGGACCTCGGTGTATTGGCCCACAAACGCTGGGGCTGGGACGGCGGCGCCGACAAGCTGCAGAAGGTGGGCTCGGAGGCTCTCAAGGCACACCCTGGCACCTATGCGAAGAACGTTCTGCGCTCGATCTGGCTCGAGCTGAGCGAGCCGTACTACCGCGCGTACGCCGGTCTAACTCCATCGGACGAGAGCGCCCATGTCGGGGGGCAGGTCAACGCGAAGGGACTCCCCATCCCAAGCGAGGGAGAGCTCATTCCGGGTGGGCAGAGTGGCTGGATCGTCCGTCCTGACAACGCGATTCGGCAAGTGTGGACATCCCCGACGGAGCAGACGTACGTCTTCGCGAACACCGAGATCGAGCAACGCTTCTGGGCCATTGAGCGCGAGACGGACACGCTCTTCGCTGCCTTGCCCGATTACGATGGCTCGGGCACCCTCGCGCGGCGTCTCAACCAGCTCTCGCGCTGGTTTCCACGCCCCGTCGTGTGGCTGATCGCTGCCGTGCTCGCGCTTGCGATTAGACGGCCGCGACGCATCGCGGTGATGCTCGCGTCAGCGCTTGCGGCGGCGATCGTCGTCTCCGCGACAGCCGCCGCCACCCCGCCTGACGTCAGGTACGTCTTGCCCGTGGCTCCGGCATTCATCCTCCTCGCGCTCGGGGCCCTGCTCGGGGAGCGACGGCATGCACGCGACGTGTCGGAGGCCGGCTGAGGTCGACGCCGCTGGGAGAGCGCGGCTGTCTGGCGGGGCGACCGCGCAGGAACGTCCTCCGGGGAGAGACGGTACACGTCCCGAGATCGGATCATTGACGCTGCACGGGCACGATCTCCCGCCCCGGGTGTCTCCTCAGCGCGTCTGTGCAGCCTGGATCGATTAGCCGCCGTTGCATGCGCTCGGAGGTGCCTCGACGTCTATCCGGACAGGCTGTCGGGAGCGCCAAAGGGTCAGGGCCGCTGGTTGGCTTGTGTTGGATCCTCCGCTCGTGAGAGGCAGGTCGGCAATGCGAGTTCCGTGGACGGTGTAGCGACTCTCCGCGACGATGTACTCCTCAAATACCCGGGCGCCGTCACGCATGAGATGTCCGGCCTTCGAAATGTCGATCTCGGCTGCTGCTAGGCCCCCCGCGGAGCCGTTGTGTGACGTCCGCGCGACGCGTGCAACGGACACGTTGAAGAACTCCGTCCACAGCGCGAGCTGACCGATGTCGCGGGTTGTTCCGCAGCCGGTCGGCGTGGGCTCGGGCCACAGTAGGAGCGCCTGTGAGCCTGCGGGTATTGCACGGTCGACCCAGGCCAGCTCTCGTGCGTCTGATCGAGTGATTGGGGCGTCATAGAACAAGGAGGGCGTGACGGTAACGAACGCGACCACGGTTACGACGGAAATCGTAAGCCGCGAGGGCCGGCGGAACGCCACCGCCAGTGCGACAGCAGCGGCTCCGACGAACGGGAGACGCGGATCGGGAAACCATGTCGCGAGCTGTTGCCAACGTTCGAGCGACGGGGCATCGAACTGCGACGCATCCTCGAAGTCGGAAGTGACGAGCGCGAGTGGGAACAACACGACTGCCACACCCCCGAGCGCCGCTCCGACGCCTCCGGTGTCCGAAGGGCGCTTGCCGGCCCAGCCCAGAACGCACGTCACAAGGAGGGGCACGATGTAGAACAGGTTCCGCTCGTGAACTCGGTCGAGTCCATACGGGCTAGCCGAGAGGACGGCGACTGACACGAGGAGCGCGACGAGGCACGAGAGGGTCACCGCCCCAAGCGCCCGCTCCTCTCTGCCGGCAGATCGGCCAAGGAAGCTGATGAGCGCGCGAGGGAGAAGGGCTAAGGCGAGGATGCCGACACCGAGCTCGATGGCGGCGATGTTCTTCGCCGCCCAGATTGGCGTGCCGATGATCCTCGTCTCCTCGATCAGCACGTCGTAGGCTCCGAGCACCCCAGTGACGTCACCGCCGCTGATCATGAGGCCCGTGAGCGCAAGGGCGGCGAGCGCAAGCCATGTCGGCCCGAACTTCCGGGCGAAAGCCGTGCGCTCTCCCGCGGGTGCTGCCAGCAGCACCGCCGCTGCGATCGCAGGCGCGAGCACGATTCCCTGAATCCGAACGGTGCAGAGTCCGGCGAGACAGACAACGCACATGAGTTGCCGCGTTGCCGTGGGTGTCTCGAGGGCACGAACGAGCGTCAGGCAGAAGAGGAGGAAGACAAAGGTGAAGAGCGGCTCTGTCATGACGAGTGCGCTGTACCCCATCCAGGGAGCGACGACCGTTAGCGCTGCGGCCCCTAGCGACCACCCGCCGCCAAGAACGCGCCGCGCGAGGAAGTACACGGGCACGGCCGCCGCCGCCATGACCACCGAGTTGAGAGCCTGAATGGCCTCGAACGCCCGTGCCCCGTCGGCTGCGAGCGCGTATGCCGGAGCGATGAACAGGGGGTAGCCGACCCCGTAGCCGGAGGAGGCGCCGCCGCGGATGACGAGGCCAGAACCCGTCGCAATGCCCTTGCCGAGGCTCGAGTAGATGAGCTCGTCGGAGAAGATATGCGGAGTGGCAAACGAGTTCGAGAGAACAACGTGGATGCCCGCCGCAGCGCCCACGATGACTCCGAGGCCTGACGCTGCAACGTGCGGTCGACGTCTCGACAGGTCGACCGTCCGAACGTCGCCGCTTCCTCGCGTGAGAGCCCAGGGCCCGAGGCGACCCTTGCCCTGCACGATCCGTGGGCCGACCCGCCCGACGACCAGGAGGATCACAAACAGTCCGACAGCGCGCTCTGGCGTTGCTCGGTATGCAACACCGCGGAAGATCTCGGCGATCGGCTCGCCTACCCAAGCGACGGCGAGGATCGTCGCAAGTGAGGAGAGCACCCCGACACCTATGAGCAGGACGGCCTGCCTCAGTCGCATCCACGGGCAGCGTAGATGAGCGACCCTAAGATCCCCAGCGCGCCTCATCGCCGATGCCGGAGCAGTGAAATGCGTGGCAGATCAGCGGAATCCGTCTCGCGCCGGCACCAACCGGTCACTTGTCCCCGAGGCGTCGGGAAGCGTCCCTCTCTCAGTCAGCCGCTCCTCGGACCCTGCCCGCGACCGGGCGGTGACTCCCGGCTCCGAACCTCGGTCATCTCCCATGGATCGCACAAGCCGCAGGCCGGGCCGCTGTCTCACGGGCTCATAAGGCCCCTTTGCCTCGTCGGCCCCTCATTGTGTTCGGCACCAGCGAGTCTCGTCAGCGAACCGCAGTCGATCACCGGCGGGCGCGAGGAGATGACGTAGCATCGTCGACCGACATGCAAGCCTCAATGAGCCGGTTTCTCCGCCATCCGCTCGAGCTCCCACGGGCTGCGCAGCGGCGCTTCATCCTGCGCTCCGCCTCCCGCCTCGGCCTCGTCGCCTACGTCCCGAGCTGGGAGCATCGCGCGCAGCTGGCCGCACTCACGAGCTACGCCGAGGACGCCCGGCCGGTGCGCGACAAGCGGCCGACGACCGGCGCGGGCGAGATCCCGGATCTGACGCTCACGGTCGACGGGCTGGAGGACGTGCTCCGCGACGTGACGGCCGATCATCCCCGCGTGCTCGAGGTGGGCCCGAAGTACGGCGTCCACGCGCGCTGGCTGGACGAGCGCCTCCACCCCCGGGAGCTCGTGTTCAGCGACTTCGCCGCCGACGCCGTGCTTCACGACCGCTGGACGTCGGAGCTGCAGGCGCCGCATCGGTTCGTCTACGGCGACCTGCGTAGCGCCGACGAGCTGCTGCGGCTGGAGCCGTTCGATCTCGTGCTCTTCCTCGGTGTGCTCTACCACACGAGCTACCACGTGCCGATGCTCGCGATGCTCAACCGCGTGACCCGGCTCGGCGGGACGATGCTGCTCGAGACGACGGTCGACAGCCGTCCGGACGCCTCGCTCC
>JAOUEK010000480.1 GCA_029858755.1 Thermoleophilia bacterium | reverse complement strand
GTTCGGCAGGCCGGCGTTCGGGTGGCAGGCGACGTAGGTCGAGGCGACGCGGGAGAGCTCGGCGAGGAACGGGCGCATCTCGGCTGCACCGAGCGCGCAGTTGACGCCGACGACGAGCGGTCTCGCGTGCTCGACCGAGACCCAGAACGCCTCGACGGTCTGCCCGGAGAGGTTGCGGCCGCTGCGGTCGATCGCGGTGAAGGAGAGCCAGAGGGGGAGGTCGGGCGCCACGTCGAGCGCGGCGGCGATCGCCGCCTTGGCGTTCAACGTGTCGAAGATGGTCTCGATCAGCAGGAGGTCGACGCCGCCCTCGGCGAGTGCGCGGATCTGCTCGGCGTACGTCTCGACGACCTGGTCGAAGGTGACCGCCCGGTACGCCGGGTCGTCGACCCGTGGCGAGACCGAGAGCGAGACGTTGAGTGGCCCGACCGCGCCGGCGACGAAGCGCGGCCGCTCGGTCGTGGAGAGCTCGTCGGCGACGCCTCGCGCGAGCCGCGCTCCCGCGAGCGACATCTCGGCTGCGACGCCCTGGAGCCCGTAATCGGCCTGGCCGATCGCCGTCGCCGTGAACGTGTTCGTCGTCGTGATGTCCGCGCCCGCCTCGAGGTACGCGCGGTGGATGTCCCGAACCACCTCCGGGTGCGTCAGGTTGAGCAGGTCCGGGTCGCCGCGCAGGTCGTGGGGATGGTCGGCGAAGCGCTCGCCGCGGTACTCGGCCTCGGAGAGCCCGCGTCGGTGGATGAGCACGCCCCAGGCGCCGTCGAGCACGGCGATGCGCTGCTCGAGGATCGCCCGCAGCGCAGCGATGCGATCCACGGCAGTGGTCACGAACCTGCCCTCGCCCGCCGTCCGAACGCCGTGTCGGACCGAAGTCCGACACGTGGCGCGACCGCATCGTGTCCGACTTCGGTCGGACACGATGCGTGCTGCCCGAGCCGGTCGTGCTGGTGATCGATCCGCGTCGCTATGTCGCCTCCTTCGGCGACCCGGCGACCACGCCCTGCGAGCGGTCCCGGCGCCGTGCGACGCGGGGGCTCTTTAGGCGTTTGGTGACCCGGTCGCCAAGCCGCCACAAAGCTCTCCGGGGTGCGCCTCAGAGTAGCGCAGCGCCGGCGAGACGGGGTGGCGACACTCTTCAGGAGCGACAGTCGGCGAACGCTGCCAAGGCACGGCAGATCGAAGCTCGCCGTCCGGGCGTCGCGGAGCCCACACGGGAGGTCAGCGTCGTCTTCCGGAGCGGTTGGAGGCTGTCGAAGCTCGCCGCGCACGGCTCCCTCAGGCCATCCCGCTCGTCGAGCGCGATCTCGGTCGGGATCCCACGGGCCTTCCGGGTCACGGGTGCGACGACGACCGTCGTGAGCACGGGGATCGCCTCGCTTCGTGTCACGATGAGCACCGGTCGCCGCTTGTCGCGCGCCTCGGCCCACCAGACCTCCCCCTGCTCCACGCCTACCAGGGCTCCTCGGCGATCATGCGCTCGGTCGCCGCGTCGACCCAATCGAGCTCGTCCTCGGTCTGGGGCACGCGGCGATAGCCCTCGACGATCTGCTCGCCGATCCGCCGGCGCTCGAGCTGGTCGACGAGGCGCTCGAGCCCGAGCCGCACGGCCTGCGAGCGGCTCTCGAGGATACCGGCCTCGACGAGTCGGTCCACGTGCGCGACGAGGTCGTCGCCCACGCGCGTCACCAACTGGTGTGACATACGATCAGCATAGCATATTGCATTGCATCCCCAGGTCGCCGTCTCGGGCCTGGCGCAGAGCCGGGTTCACGCCGCGAGAGTGCCCGACAACGCTGCTCACGGCAAGCACACGACTCCGCCCTCGGCCTGTGCGTCACCACGTCCGCTCGGCCGGAGCCGGGCTTCGCCCGGCGGGAGGCCAACGGCCGGCTGCCCGGTCGCTCCGGTCAAGGAGGGGGCATTCGCTGGCGGAGCCACGCGGGCTCCCTCACGACGGCGCGAGTAGTGGCAGCGCGGCCGCGAGAGCGGCCGCCTTCAGGGATTGTCGCGAGCGAGAATCCGCTCGGCGGATCCTCGATCTGCGGGAACCACCGGTTCCCCCACGTTCTCAGCCGGTGGTGCGGCCCGAGACGGTGAGCTGGTTCTCGGCGTGCTTGATCCGCTGCTCGAGCTGCCAGCGGTCCGCGGTGGACTCGCCCGCCTCGACCCGCTCGAGCTCCGCCTTCGCCGCCTCCAGCTGCTCGCGGGCGCGAGCGTCGTCGATCTCCTTCACGTTGACCGCGTCGTCGACGAGAGCGAGCGCCTTGTCGAGCTCGACCTTGAAGAAGCCGGGGCCGGTGGCGAACTCGAGGATCTCGTTGGAGCCGAGGTGCACGCGCGTCGACCCGGCCTTGAGCGTGGCCACGAGCGGAGCGTGCCGGGCGAG
>JAOUEK010000479.1 GCA_029858755.1 Thermoleophilia bacterium | reverse complement strand
GCGGTTCCTGGAGGAGGTGCTGGGCGAGGCGCCACCGCCCGAGGTCGCGCTCGAGCGCGCCCGCGAGCTCCACCCGCTCGCCGCCGAGCTGGTGGAGCCGGTGCTCTCATTGACCCTGTCACCGACAATGATCGAGGCGTCGAGGCAGCTGAACGTCGTCCCTGGCACGTGCTCGATCACCGTCGACTGCCGCCTGCTCCCGGGCCAGGGGCCGCGGGACGTCGAGCCGCTGCTCAGGGCCGCGCTCGGCGAGGGCGACTGGGAGATCGAGTGGATGGAGTCGGAGGTCGTCGGCGGCTCGTCCTCACCGCTCGACACGCCTCTCTGGCGCACCCTGCAGTCGTGGGTCGACAGGGTCGAGCCGGGCGCCGTGCTCGTGCCGACGGTGATGGCGGGCTTCACCGACAGCCACTACGTACGGGAGGCGTTCGGCACGGTCGCCTACGGCTTCTTCCCGGTGCGGGCGATGGACGGAGCGCTCGTCGCGCGCCTCGTGCACTCGGCCGACGAGCGGATCGCGATCGACGACCTCGAGGACGGGGTCGACCTCTTCCGCCACGTCGCCCTCGCGCTGGGCGAATGAGCTACGTGGCCTCCGCCGCCGCGCGGTCCACGAGCAGCAGCTGCTCGGGGGTGCCGACGTGCGTCGCGGGCAGCGCCGGGTCGCCTGCGAGCAGCCGCGCGAGCGCCTCTGCCTTCACCGCTCCCGTGACCAGCCAGAGGGCGAAGCGGGCGTGGTCGAGCGTCGGGTAGGTGAGTGTCAGCCGCCGGTGGCCCTGGTACGGCGCCGTCGCGGCGACGAGCCGGTCGCGGACGGCCAGCACCCCGTCTCCTGGGACGAGCGACGCCGTGTGCCCGTCCGCGCCCAGCCCGAGGTGCACCAGGTCGAGGGGGCGAGGCAGGAGCCGGGCGTAGGCCTCGGCCGCGGCCTCCAGGTCGCCCGCCTCCACGGGCATCGGCAGCAGGGCGACGTCGGCCGGCAGCGCTGCCCGCAGGTGCGTGAGGTTGCGCTGCTCGTCCCCCGCAGGTGCGACGCGCTCGTCGACCTGCAGCACCGTCACGTGCTCCCACGGCACTGCCTCCGCTGCGAGCACCTCCAGCATGGCCCAGGGCGTGCTGCCACCGCTCAGCGCCATGGAGAAGGTGCCTCTGGCCGCCACCGCGGCCCGGGCGCGCTCGGCGAGGACGGCCGCCCCCCGGGCCGCGACGGCGGCCGGGTCGGGCAGCACCTCCAGCGTGCGCTCGCTCAGCCCGGCTTCTCCCGGTGCCCACCGAACCGGCTCCGCATCGCCGAGAGCACGCGGTTCGCGAAGTCGTCGGCATCGCGTGAGGCGAAGCGAGCGTAGAGCGCCGCCGTGAGCACCGGCGCCGGGACGCCCTCCTCGATCGCCGCGATCGACGTCCACCGGCCCTCGCCGGAGTCGGACACCCTGCCGGCAAAGCCGTCGAGGGTGGGCGCCTCTTGCAGCGCCGCCGCCGTCAGGTCGAGGAGCCACGAGCCGACGACGCTGCCGCGACGCCACACCTCGGCGACCGCGGCCAGATCGAGCTCGTACCTGTAGCGCTCGGGGTGCTCGAGCGGCGCCGTCTCCGCGTCGCTCTCCCGCCCGCCGCCCCCGACGCCCGCGCCGTGCAGCACGTTCAGCCCCTCCGCGTACGCGGCCATCAGCGCGTACTCGATGCCGTTGTGCACCATCTTCACCAGATGCCCAGCACCGGTCGGGCCGCAGTAGAGGTACCCCTGCTCCTCCATCGACGGCGGCCCGGTGCGACCCGACGTGCGCTCCGCCGCCTCGATCCCGGGGGCCAGTGAGCGGAACAGCGGTTCGAGCCGCTCGAACGCCGCGCGCGGCCCGCCGATCATCAGGCAGAAGCCCCGGTCGAGGCCCCACACGCCGCCGCTCGTGCCGACGTCCAGGTAGTCGATCCCTCGCTCTGCGAGCGAGGCGCCGCGCCGGATGTCGTCGGGGTAGTGGGTGTTGCCCCCGTCGATGATCACGTCACCGGGCTCGAGGTGCTCGGCGACGTCGGCGATGGCTCGCTCGGTGATCTCGCCCGCCGGAACCATCAACCACACCGCCCGCGGCGGCTCGAGGGCCGCGGTCAGCTCGTCCAGCGCGAACGCCCCGGTGGCGCCCTCGTCGGCGAGCGAGCGGACGGCGTCGGCGCTCACGTCGTACGCCACGCATCGGTGCCCGTCGCGCATCGCGCGGCGGACGAGGTTCGCTCCCATGCGCCCGAGCCCGACCATGCCCAGCTGCAGCGGCGTGTCGGTTGCCATCCGTCTCCTCTCCTTCGAGGGCTCCGCGTCGAGGTTACTCGCCCGGGACGATCCGCTCGACGTCCTCCCCGTGGGCAACGAGGATCTCGGTGGTCGACCACGGCGGGAA
>JAOUEK010000478.1 GCA_029858755.1 Thermoleophilia bacterium | reverse complement strand
GGAGAGCGCGACCACGCCGCCGAGGACGACGACGATGCCGACCCACTGCAGCGCGCTCGGGGTCGTGCCGTTCGCCGCGTCGACCGCAAGCGGCACGACGGGAGAGGCGGCCGAGATCGGCGCCACGATCGCCATCGCCCCGAGTGCGAGGCCCCGGTACAGCGCCGCCAGCCCGACCGCGCCCGCGACGCCTGCGCCGGCGGCCGGGGCGACCTCCACCACCCCGGGCCAGGGGTCGCTCGAGAGGGCGAGCCACGTCGCGAGCCCGACCAGCCCGACCACCTGCGACACCGCGAGCACGGTGAGGACGTGCGCCCGCCGGGAGGCGAGGCCGCCGAGGAAGTCGCCCGTGCCCCAGGCGAGCGCGGCGCCGAGCGCGAGCAGCGCGGACACGAGTGCGCCCTAGTCGTCCCCGACGGGGCGCGTCGCCGCTTGAGCGTCGAGCTGGTTCGCGTGGTAGAGGACGGCGGCCTCGGCGGTCCGGGCGGCACTACGGTCGTGGTGGCAGGCGACAGCGTGCAGCACCTCGGCGAGAACGGGCGGCTCGACCGCGACCGCCCGCTCCTCGATCAGGCGCAATCCGAGATGCACGTGACCGAGTAGGCGCCCCTCCTCCGTCTGCCTGAAGGCGGGCCCCCGTTGGAGCTCGCGTGTGCGGCCGACGTCGTGGAGCAGCGCTGCAGCGAGCAGCAGGTCGGCCCGGAGCCGTGGGTGCAGCTGCGCCGTCTCGCGGCAGAGCGTGGCCACGCCCACCGTGTGCTCCAGCAAGCCGCCCGCGTAGCCGTGATGACCTTCGCCGCCCGCCGCCGGGAGCGCCCGCAGCGCGGCGCGCAGCTCACCGTCGGAGAGGAACGCGCCGACGAGCGCGGCCAGCGTGGGGTGGGCGATCTCGCCGGCCAGGAACTCGAGGAACCCGTCGAGCTCGTCCGCGTCGCGCTGCATCGCCGGGGAAAGCGCGCCCGGGTCGGCCTCGGGCGCGGGCTCGAGCGAGCGAACCTGCAGCTGGAGGCGCCTGCCGTAGCGCTCGACGCGCCCCAGCACGCGGACCGCGTCGCCCTCGTCGAAGCGACGATCGAGCAGGTCGACGTCCTGCCACACACGGGCCTCGACACGCCCGGTCGGGTCGACGAGGTCGAACGCCAGGTAGGGAGCGCCGGCCTTCGTGTGCAACCTGCGCTTGCGGGCGACCGCGAACACGCCCTCGACCACGCGGTCCTCGGCGAGCTCCGCGATCGACGTCACGTCGGGAGTCTACGAGCGCGGGTAGATTCGTGGGATGGCCGACGTCCAGCCGTTCCGCGCCGTCCGTTACGCACGCCCGACGCCGTCCGTCGTGGCGCCGCCCTACGACGTTCTCTCCCGAGCGGAGCGGGAGGCGTACGCCGCCCGCGACCCGCACAACGTCGTGCACCTCACGCTCAACGACTCGGAGGAGGAGGCGGGCCGGCTCTTCCGCGCCTGGCTCGCCGAGGGCATCCTCGTCCGCGACGAGGAGCCGGCGGCGTGGTCGGTGGCACAGGGCTACGTGGGACCGGACGGCGTCGAGCGGAGACGCCGCGGCATCGTCGCCTCGCTGCGGGTCGAGCCGTACGAGGCCCGCGTCGTGCTGCCGCACGAGCGGACGCACGCGGGGCCGAAGGAGAGCCGTCTCCGCCTCCTGCGAGCCTCGCAGGCCCAGCTGGAGCCGATCTTCCTGCTCTACGACGGAGAGCCGCCGTTCGCGCCGCCCGATCGTGCGCCCGACCTCGCTGCGGAGGGCACCTCCCTGTGGCGCGTCGACGGCGCGTCGCTGCCAGACGCATTCGTCGACCGGCAGCTGCTGATTGCCGACGGCCATCACCGCTACGAGACCGCACTCGCGTACGCGGCGGAGACCGGGACGCCGGAGAGCGCCCGCATGATGGTGGTGCTCGTCTCGACCGACGATCCCGGGCTGGAGATCTTCCCCACGCACAGGGTGTTCGCCGGCCGCCCGGACATCGAGGTCGCGGGTACGCCTGCCCCGTCGGTGGACGATGCTCTGGCGGAGCTCGCCGCCGAGCCCTACGACCGGGCGGCGGCCGTCGCGGTCACGCCGGACGGCGTGACACTCGTGCACGGCGAGATCGGGGAGCTCGACGTGGAATTGGTCGACCGTCACGGTCACGACGGCGTCTCGTACACGCCGGACGCGGCGGCTGCGGTCGCGGAGGTCGTCGACGGCACCTCCGACGTCGCCTTCCTGCTCCGGGCGACCCGGATCGAGGACGTCTTCTCGCGCGCGCGCCGTGGCGAGGTGATGCCGCAGAAGACGACGTACTTCTTCCCCAAGCTGCTCTCCGGCCTCCTCTTCCATCCCGTATGACCGACTGGCTCGCCTTCTCGAGAGGCTGTGTGGCGGACGTGACCGCCGCGC
>JAOUEK010000477.1 GCA_029858755.1 Thermoleophilia bacterium | reverse complement strand
GGAGGGATCGGCGGGCGCGCCGCGTACGCTCTCACGAGTGACCACCGCCGACTGGATCGTCCTCGGCGTCGTCCTCCTCGCCGGTCTCTACGGGCTCGCGAACGGACTCGTGCGCGGGGCCCTCTCACTGGCCGGCTTCGCGCTCGGCGCGTACCTCGGCGCCCGCGTGGCGCCCGATCTCCTGCGTGAAGGGTCGCCGTACGCGCCCCTGTTCGCGCTCGGCGGCGCGCTCCTCCTGGGCACGATCCTCCACGGGCTCGCCGGGATGCTCGGCGGCGTGCTGCGCACGAGCCTCGCAACGATCCCCGGGATGCGCGCGCTCGACTCGGTGGCCGGCATGATCCTCGGTGCTGCCGCAGGCGTGCTGCTCTGCTGGGCCATCGGCGCCGTGCTCCTCTACCTCCCCGGCCAGTCGGAGCTTCGCCGCACGGTGCAGCAGTCGGCGATCCTCTCGCGGATCAACGATGCGTTTCCGCCGGAGCGGCTGCTCGAGACGCTGGAGCGGGTCGACCCGCTCGGCGTCTTCCCGGGACCGCCGGCAGTCGTTCCTCCCCCCGACTCCGCTCTGTCGCGCGATCCGGACGTCGTCGTCGCGTCGCGAAGCGTCGTCCGCATCACCGGGATCGCGTGCGGCCTCGGCGTCGAGGGCTCCGGCTGGATCGCTGCACCGGGGCTCGTCGTGACGAACGCCCACGTGGTCGCGGGCGTCTCGCAGCCCCGCGTCGATCGACGCGCGGGCCGTGCCTGGGTGGGCACCGTGGTCCGCTTCGACGCGGAGAACGACATCGCGATCCTGCGCGTCCCCGATCTGCGCGGTCGCCCGATCCCGATCGCCGATCCCGAGCGCGGCATCCCCGTCGCTCTCGTCGGCTACCCGGAGAACGGCCCCCTGCGACGGATTCCCGGCCGCCTCGGCGCGACGCGCGAGTTCATCGCACAGGATGCGTACGGTCGCGGCCCGGTGACCCGGACGGCGACGCCGATCCGTGGCCAGATCCGCCCGGGCAGCTCGGGTGGCCCCGGGATCGATGCCCAGGGGAGGGTTCGGACGACCGTCTTCGCCCGCCGGCCCGGCGAGCAGGGCGGGTTCGGGGTTCCGCCCGCGATCGTGCGCGCCGCGCTCGCCCAGGCGGGCGACCAGCCCGTGCCGGCGACGTCCTGCGTCCGCTCCTGAATCGCCCGAGGTCGTCAGGGCCGACGGGGTGGACGACCGGGGCGATCGGTCGGTGCGAGGCCGGCGTGCCTACGAGAACAGGTCGAGGGCGGCGAGCGGCTGCCGGAAAGGCGGGATGAGGTAGATCCCTGCGGCGCGCTCGCGGGATGCCTCGACGAGCTCGCGGGCGAGCGCGAGCCCGGTCTCGGCGGCCTGCGGGCCGGCGTCGCGCAGCCGCGCGAGCACCGGCTCCGGCACGACGATTCCCGGCACCTCGTTGTGGAGGCGAAGGGCGAGCTGGTAGCTCCGAACGTAGAACACGCCGACGAGGAGCGGGATCGGGCACGAGCCCCCGAGCCGGTCGACGAGCGCGTCGAGGTAGGAGAGGTCGAAGAGCACCTGGGTCATGGCGAACTGCGCTCCGGCCTCGACCTTCTGGTGGAAGCGCTCGACCTCGAAGTCGAGGTCGTCGGCGGCCGGGTTCACGGCGACGCCGAGGAAGAACGAGGTCGGCGCGTCGATCTCGCGGCCGTTGTAGTCCTCACCCGTGTTCATGCGCGTGATCATCCGGGAGAGGCCGATCGAGTCGATCTCGTAGACACCCTGCGCGCCCGGGTAGTCGCCGGACTCGGGCGGGTCGCCGGTCACGGCGAGGACGTTGCGGATGCCTTCGGCGTGCGCGCCGAGGAGCATCGACTCGAGCCCCGCGATGGACGCGTCGCGCGGGGTCACGTGTGGGATCGTCTCGATGCCCGCCAGCCGCTCGATGGTCGCGGACGCCATCAGGCCGCTCATTCGGGCGCGGGCGCGCGGGTTGTCGTTGACGTCGACCACGTCGACCCCGCCCGACTCCTTCAGCGTCCTGGCGAGCTCCACCATCGCTTGGGCGCTGCCTCCGCGCGGCGGGTCGATCTCGACCGAGACGACGAACTCGCCGTCGCGGAGCATCTTCTGGAGAAGCGTCTCGCGCTCCGGCGCTGCGGCCATGACCATGAGCTCGCGCTCCCGCACGACGAGGGGCGTCGCGGGCTCGCGGCCCTCGTCGACCGCGGCCCGAATGGCGGCGATCTCGGTGGGCGTCGTCCCGCAGCAGCCGCCGATGATCCGTGCGCCGAGCTCTCGCGCATGGGCCGCGAACTCGGCGAAGTACTCCGGGGTTGCATGCGGGAAGACGATGCGCTGGCCCGAGAAGCTCGCTAGGCCGACGTTCGGGAGCGCGGCGAGCGGTCTCTCGTGCCCGCCC
>JAOUEK010000476.1 GCA_029858755.1 Thermoleophilia bacterium | reverse complement strand
GAGAGCGTCCCCTTGCTGGCGTTGCGCGCGCCGTCGGGATCGCTGAAGTCCGGATACGCGCCGCTGGACAGCGCTGGGTCGCACGGGTACGCGGGCCCCGGGCTGGCGACGTAGTACCAGTCGTCGAACTGCGCCACCGGGGGCGGGATGGTCGGTCCGGGCGAGACGGAGTTGGGCCGCACGTGATCAACGGCCGTGCACGGCTTGTGGTACGGATTGCTGAAGAACTTGCAACCCTTCGGGGCGGCGGCCGTGCCGTCGACGTGGATGGAGGTCAGCGGGCGCGCAGGGGTTCCGAGATCGTTGCCGTTCTTGAGCAGGATCGCGTTGCCCTTGATCACGACCTTCACCTGCGGCTTGCCGGGCAACGGCCCCACGATCGAGCTGTTGTTGTCGAGGCAGAGGTTGCCGGCCACGTAGAAGGACGAGTTGACGTTCGGGTTGTTCGGCAGCTCCATGTCGCAGCCGTCCGGGTCGCCAGTCTTCCACGAGTAGATGTACTCCCACGATGCCTCGTCACGCGTCTGCTGCGTCGTGGGGCGGAGCCGTACGTCGGCGGTGACGGTCCTGTTGATCGTCCCGGCGCCGTTCGGGTTGGGCACGATCGACGTCGACGCGATCCGCCAGCGCAGGTTGGGGATGTAGTAGTCGTTCGGCGATCCCGTGTACTGGTAGGAGCCGCCGGGGTTCGTCGTGTTCGTCGGGTTGTCGTCCCAGAGCACGCCGGCCCAGGTCACCGTCTCCCCGGTGTCGAACGTGCCCGTCTTGCTCGAGGCGCTCATCGCGGAGAAGAACGTGTAGTCGTCCAGCGCGTCGGGAGTCGCGCTCGCGAGCTGCGAGACGGCGTTCTCGATGCCCGACACGGCGAGCTGGTAGGCGTCGTGCGAGGCGCGGCTGCGGTAGGAGGCGCGCTCGTTCGAGGTCGAGTACGCGATCAGCGACGCGCCTGCGAGGGCGAGCACCATCGTGATCCCGATCGCCATCACGAGCGCCTGCCCGCGATCCTCCCGGAGCCGGGCGACGACGGAGCGGAGCCTCATCACGTCCTCCTCGCGTTGCGCAGGGCGATCTGGTCGTCGAGCCGGTACCTCAGCCTGGTCACGGCCGGGCGGCGATTCACGGTGAAATCGACGCCGACCTTCGGCAGCTCGCCGGCCGCGGTGACGATCGAGAAGATCGTCCCCGAGGTCAGGTAGTCGGCCCGCCGCGGATTGGCGTTGCTGCACGACGCCGTGCCTACCGCGCGGTGCAGCGCGAAGCGGGATCCGCTGCCCGCGGTGCACCAGGTGACGCTCGTCACCGTGCACGGGTAGCTGGTGCTGGCAGCGTTCACGGTCAGCAGCGTCACCGTCGTGCCGCCGGTCACCGTCGCCGCGCAGGCGTTGTGGATGTCGCGGCGCATCGTGTCGAGCGCGACCCGCGCGTCGGCTTGCGCCTGGAACTTGAAGTTGAGCTGCGCCTCCGCAGTCGTGCCCGAGGTGAACATCGTCACGAGCGCCGTCATCACGATCGCGAGCAGCGCCATCGAGACGAGGAGCTCGGTGAGCGTCGTGCCGCGCTCGCACGAGCGCAGCCGCCGCATGGATGCACGGGGCAACCGGACAGCCGTCCGCAGGTTCACAGGCTCAGCATCGGGACGGTTGCCTGCCCCGATAACCCCCTTTCGGGGGAGGGCCTCGCTGCGGGTCAGCGGAGCCCGCTGGAGATCGGGGCGAACTCGGGCTCGCCGCCGCCACCACGCAGCTTCGTTGCGCCGTCCTTCGAGCCGCCCGCCGCCGCCTCACGGGCGAGGGCAGCCTCGTGCTTCTCAGCCTGCTCGAGGGCGACCAGGAAGTCGTGCTTGTTGGTCGCGGCGTTGGCGGCGGTCTCGCGGTCGACGTCGCCCGCGAGCACCAGCTTGATCAGCGACTGCGCGAACGTCTGCATCTCGTAGAACTCGCCGGCGGCGACGGCGTCCTCGATCTCGTCGGACCGGTTCTCCCGGATCAGGTCCTGGATCCGCGCGTTCGAGATCAGCAGCTCGACCGCGGGCACACGTCCGCCCTCGGCGCGCGGCAGCAGCCGCTGGCACATGATCCCCTTCAGCGTCCCCGCGAGGATCGTGCGGATCTGCTGCTGCTTGTCAGGCGGGAAGAACTCGATCATGCGGCCCAGCGTCTCCGCGGCGTCGAGCGTGTGCAGCGTGGAGAAGACGAGGTGGCCCGACTCGGCCGCCTGCAGCGCCGTGTGCGCCGTCTCGGTGTCGCGGAGCTCGCCGATGAGGATGATGTCGGGGTCCTGGCGCAGCACCCGCCGCAGGGCCTGGTTGAAGCTCTCGGTGTCGAGCCCCACCTCGCGCTGGTTGACGATGCAGCCGCGGTCGGGGTGCAGGATCTCGATCGGGTCCTCGATCGTGACG
>JAOUEK010000033.1 GCA_029858755.1 Thermoleophilia bacterium | reverse complement strand
CGCTGCTCGAGACGGCGGGCGCCGAGATCGTCGTCTCGGAGCACGACCCGGGGAACCCCGACGCGATCTACGTCTACGACCCGGTGCTCGTCGGCGACGACGGAGCTGTGCTGCTGCGGCCCGGCAAGCAGGGTCGCCTGAACGAGCCCGCCGCGATCGAGGCGCCGCTGGCCGCCGCCGGCGTCCCCATCGCGGCACGCGTGGGCGACCGTGCGACGGCCGAGGGCGGCGACACCGTCTGGCTGGACGCGCAGACACTCCTCGTCGGCATCGGCTACCGCACGACGCCCGCGGCGCTCGACGAGCTGCGCGCCGCATTCCCCGACACCGAGGTCCTCGCGTTCGACCTGCCCCACTGGAACGGCGCAGGCGAGGTGATGCACCTGATGAGCCTCGTCTCCCCGCTCGACCGGGACCTGGCGGTCGTCTACCCGCGGCTCGCCCCGACGCGGCTGATGTGGCTGCTGGCCGAGCGCGGGGTCGAAGTGGTCGCGGTGCCGGACGAGGAGTTCGCGTCGATGGGCCCGAACGTGCTCGCGCTCGGCCCGCGCAGGGCGCTCGCGCTCGAGGGCAACGACGAGACCCGGCGACGCATGGAGCGGGCCGGCGTCGACGTGGCCGTCTACCGCGGCGACGAGATCTCGCGCAAGGGCGACGGCGGGCCCACGTGCCTCACGCGGCCGCTGCTCCGCAGCGAGCCCTGACCCGCCCCTGGATCGGCCTCGCTCCTCCGTTCGTGATCGTCGGCGGCTACTCGCAGCTGGTGGCGCTGGCCACGAACGCGGCGATCGCGTCGGCGAGGGCGTGCCGGCTCGCCTCCCACGCATAGAACATGTGACCCCCGTCGAAGTGGTGCACGGTGAGGCGGTCGGCCACGCCCGGGTCGAGCCGCATCAGGTTCCGCAGGCGGTCGCTCGCGTAGTAGGGCGTCACGAGGTCGTAGCGACCGTGGGTCACGAACGCCCGCAGGTGGGGGTTGAGGGACATGCCGTAGCGGAAGTCGTCCGTGGCGCCGGCCGGCAGCGCGAAGAAGTGCTGCTCGGCGTCGTCCTTCCAGGCCGTGAAGACCTCGTAGCTGAGCAGCGCGTACTCCCGGTCGGTCTCGACACCGATCTCGGACCGCAGGAGGCGGTTGATCGCCATCGTGTACGCGGGGCTGATGCCCGCGAGCGTCGGATCGGGCCCGGCGAAGGGCTCGCGGTCGGGGAACGGGTCGGTGCCGGTGATCGTGGCGTCGTAGAGGCCGACGACCTTCCGCTCGTCTCGAAGCAGCTCGCGCGAGAACCCCTGGATGCCCACGCGCCCCTCCGCGCGCACGACCAGGTCGAGGGGAAGGCCGACGAGGTCGGCGAGCCGGGTGAGGACGGCGTCACGCTCCGCCGCAGGCATGGCGACGCCGCGGGTCAGGAACGAGGCGTAGTCGCCGGTGGCGAAGGCCTCGGCGGCGCTGCGCACCTCGGCCGGCGGCGTCCCGGCCGGGAACTCCCGGGAGCGGCCGTGGTGCACCGCCGCAGCCGCCATCGTCGGCAGCGCGTCGACCCAGCCCACGACGTCGTAGTCCGTCGGGCTCAGGGGCGCGAGCTCGAGCGCCGGCGAGATCAGGATCGCCCCGTTGAGGCCGATGCCGGTGCTCTCCTGGAGCATCCGTGTCAGCCGCCCGACGCGGTACCCGCCGTAGCTCTCCCCGGCGATGAAGACCGGCGAGCCCCAGCGGCCGCGGGCGGAGAGCCAGCGCCCCATGAACTCGCACAGCGACTCCAGGTCGCGCTTCTGCCCGAAGTACTCCTTGGGATCGGGCGTCTCCTCGTTCCCCTTCTCCTTCTCGTCGCGGGGCTTCTCGTCCTCGATCACCCGGCTGAAGCCCGTGCCCACCGGGTCGACGAAGACGAGGTCGGTGAACGCGAGCCACGACGACTCGTTCTGGACGAGCCTTGGCGGCATCACCGGCAGCGAGCCGTCGGCGGGGAAGGCGACTCGTTGCGGCCCCACGGCGCCGAGGTGGAGGTACGCGGACGACGCGCCCGGCCCTCCGTTGAACACGAAGGTGATCGGCCGGCTCTCGTCGCCGTCGGCGGCGACGTACGAGACCGAGAAGATCTCGGCCGCCGGCTTCTCCTTCTTGTGGATCACGAGCCAGCCCGCGCTGGCCGTGTACTCGATCGGCGTGGCGCCGCCGGTCCAGGTGGCGGTCGTCTCGGCGCCCGCGGGGGGCTGGTGCCGCTTCTTCGGCTCGCTCGCCTTGTCCTTCGTCGGCTCGTCGTCGTTCATGGGGCGCACGCTACCCGCCGGGCAGGGGCGCGTGCGCCGCGCCGCCCGCGCGCCGCCCCGCTCGCTGCTCACACCGCATCGTCCAACGTGAGCTGCCGGTAGTCGGAGAGCCCGGCGACGCCGACGCCGACGAGACGGAGCGCGCCCGGCCGGTCGCGGAGGCCCCGGTCGAGCAGGCGGCACGCGAGCTCGCCGATCCGCTCGGCCTCGTCGACCGGCGCGGTGAGCGTCGTCGAGCGGCTGCGGATGGAGAAGTCTGCGTAGCGGAGCTTTGCGGTCACGGTGCGCGCGGAGAGCCCGGCTCGCGTGAGCCGGTCGGAGAGCTCGCCCGCCATGCGACGCAGCTCGGCGTGCAGCACGGCGCGGTCCGACACGTCACGGGCGAAGGTCTCCTCCGTCGAGATGGAGACGGCCTCGGCCTCGGTCTCCAGGTCCCGCGGGTCGATGCCGCAGGCCCGGTCACGCAGCAGCCGGCCGACGGCGCCGGGCAGCAGGGCCTGCAACTGGGCGTCGTCGAGCGCGGCCAGCCCACCGACGGTGGCGACGCCGGCCGCCACGAGGCGCTCCTCGGCGCGCGGGCCGACACCGGGCAGCGAGCGCACCCGTAGCGGCGCCAGGAACCGGGCCTCGTGGCCCGGGGGGACGACCGTGATCCCGCCGGGCTTGCGGCGATCGGAGGCGACCTTGCAGACCACCTTCGACGTGGAGACGCCGAGCGAGCACGAGAGCGAGGTCGACGCCCGGACCGCCGTCCGCACCGCCTCCGCCACGGGCCGCGCGTCCTCGAACCTGGCGACGACACCGCCGAGGTCGAGGTAGCCCTCGTCGAGACCTGTCCGCTCGACGCGCTGTACGACCTCCGTCACCGCCGCCCACACGGCCTGCGAGTACTGGCGGTAGACGGCATGGCGCGGTCGCACGAACACCGCCTCCGGGCAGCGCCGGAGGGCCTCCGCCGCGCTCATGGCAGAGCGGATGCCGAAGCGGCGGGCGGCGTAGTTCGCGGTGGCGACGACGCCCCGGCCCTGAGGATCGCCGCCGACGACGAGCGGCACGTCGCGCAGCTGCGGTTGCTCGAGCTCTTCGACGGCGGCGAAGAACGCGTCGAGGTCGAGGTGCGCGAGAACGGGCACGAGGGGAAGGCTACGGTTCGCCCGTGACCGTCTCCACGCCGCCGCCGCTGCCGCCGCCGGCGCTCGAGCAGCCCGCGCCGTACCAGGTGTCGTACGGGGTCGTCTCCGGCATCGCCGCCCAGGGTGTGCGCCGTGTGATCGTCAGCGTCGGTGGCGAGGTCGTGCGCGACCGGCCGCTGGCCGGCCGGCACTTCAGCGTCCGCGTGCCGCTCCCCGCGGGAACGACCGTCGTCCGCGTCGAGACTCGCGACGGACGGGGCCGTCGCTCCTCGACGACCGTGCGCGACGTGGTCGGGCTGCCGGCGGCCGCTGCGCCTCGCTACCGGTTGGCGCGCGAGGATCCCATCCTGGCCCGCGACGTGCAGCGCCTCGCAGCGGGCTTCGGCGGCACCGCAGGCGTCTACGTGCAGAGCCTCACCTCCGGCGCCGGTGCGGCCTGGAACGCGAAGGCCTCGTTCCCGGCCGCGTCCACGCTGAAGCTGGCGATTGCGGTCACGGCGCTCGCGCACGTGGACGGTGTCCCCGCGCTCGGCTCGCGCCTCGACTCGCTGCTGCGCGCGATGCTGCTCGTCTCCGACGACCGCGCCGCGAACGCCGTCGAGGCGTACGTCGGCGGCTCGGCGCTCGGCGGCTCGGCACTCGTCGACTCGCTGTTGCGGTCGATCGGGATCACCGACTCGGAGATGTACGGCGGGTACCTCGTGCAGAGCCGTTCGCTCGCGGTGGCGGCCGGGATCCCCGTGCGCGTGGAGCAGCAGCCAGCGTGGGGACGCGGCAAGCGGACGACCGCGTACGACCTGGCGCGCCTCGCTCGCGCGGTATGGCTCGCGAGCGGGGGGATCGGCCCGCTGCGACGCGCGGCACCCGGGCTCACGCGGGCGGACGCGCGCTACCTCATGTACCTCCTCGCGCACGTCCGCGACCCCGGAAAGCTCGACCGAGAGGTGCGCCGCTTCCCCGACGTCTCCACCCTGCACAAGGCGGGGTGGATCGACGCCGCCCGGCACGACGCCGGCCTCGTGTTCTGGCGTGGCGGCGTCTTCGTCGCCGCGGTGATGACCTATCGCGCGGCCGGGGCGGGCACGGCGTCGGACGTGCTGGCAGGGCGGGTCGCCGTCGCGGCCCTCCGCCGTTTCCGGGGCTGACTCCGCGCAGGCGAGGGCACCGCCCCGTGGAGCGGCACCCTCTACGCGACACGACGTGCGCCCTCGGAGTGCGCTGTCGCTCGCGTCCTGTCCGCCGGCTCTCGGGAGGCGGTGGGATGGAGAGCCGGCTGCACAGGATGTGACGCCGTGCCGCGCGGGCGGTTTGTGAGGCTTCCGTAAGGGAGTCGGGGGCCCCGGACGGCGACCCACGACCGGTACACTTTTCGTAGTTAGTACGGGTACTGCGGATATGACCATCCTGAAGGAGCTGAGCCACCGGTGACACGCCTCGTCCTCGTCCCCCTCGACGACGTCGTCGTCTTCCCGAACATGAACGTCACGCTGGCCATCGAGGTCGGCGACGCGGAGCGCGTCCTGCTCGTGCCCAAGTCGGGCGACGAGTACGCGAAGGTGGGCACGGTCGCCGACGTCACCGACCGTGTGCGACTGCCTGGCGGTGGCGTCGCCGTCGCCCTCCAGGGCCTCCACCGCGGCGTCGCCGGCGCCGCCACGACCGATCCGCAGGGCCGACTGCTCGTGGAGGTCGACGAGCGGCCGGACGAGGTGCCGACCGATCCGCGCGTGCGCGAGCTCGAGGCGCAGTACCGCGCGATCGTCGAGGAGATCCTCGAGCTGCGTGGAGACGACGGGCGCATCCAGGCGTTCGTCCGGTCGATCCGCGAGCCGGGGGCGCTGGCCGACACCTCTGGCTACTCGCCCGACCTGTCCTTCGAGCAGAAGGTCGAGCTGCTGGAGGCGGTCGACGTCGCCGAGCGGCTCGAGCTCGCCCTCGGGATGCAGCGCGAGCGGCTCTCGCTGATGCAGATCCGCCAGCGCATCCGTGAGGACGTCAACGCCGGCATGGAGCAGCAGCAGCGCGAGTTCCTGCTGCGGCGGCAGATGGAGTCGATCCGCAAGGAGCTGGGCGAGGACGAGGGCTCGGTCGTCGACGAGTACCGCGCGAAGATCGCCGCTGCCGGCATGCCGGAGGCGGTGCTCGAGCAGGCGGAGCGTGAGCTCGGTCGCTTCGAGCGCATGGGCGAGAGCTCACCCGAGGCGTCGATGATCCGCAACTACCTCGACTGGCTGCTCGCCGTGCCGTGGTCGGAGCGGTCGGAGGACATGCTCGACCCCGAGCGCACGCGCGTGGTGCTCGACGAGGACCACGCCGGGCTCGACGACGTCAAGGAGCGGATCGTGGAGTACATCGCCGTGGCCAAGCTGCGCAAGGAGCGCGGCATCGAGGCCGACCGGCGCGCGGGGGCGATCCTCACCCTGATCGGGCCGCCCGGCACCGGCAAGACGTCGATCGGCGAGTCGATCGCGCGGGCGATGGGACGCGAGTTCGTGCGCATGTCGCTCGGCGGCGTCCGGGACGAGGCGGAGATCCGCGGCCACCGTCGCACGTACATCGGCGCTCTGCCCGGGCGCCTGGTGCGGGCGCTGCGCGACGCCGGGACGATGAACCCGGTGATCCTCCTCGACGAGGTGGACAAGGTCGGCGCCGACTGGCGCGGCGACCCCTCCTCGGCGCTGCTCGAGGTGCTCGACCCGGCCCAGAACGCCACCTTCCGCGACCACTACCTCGACGTGGAGGTCGACCTCTCGCAGGTCGTCTTCATCGCCACCGCGAACATGGCGGAGACGATCCCGGGCCCGCTGCTCGATCGGATGGAGGTGATCCGCTTCGACGGCTACACCTCCGACGAGAAGGCCGCGATCGCGCGAGGCTACCTGTGGCCGAGGCAGCGCGAGCGCGCCGGTCTGCGCGAGGACGAGGCGGAGATCACCGACGAGGCGCTCGTGGCGGTCGTCGCCGAGTACACGCGCGAGGCGGGCGTGCGGCAGCTCGAGCGGGAGCTCGGCACCATCCTGCGGAAGACCGCCACCCGCATCGCGAGCGGCGGCGTCGAGACGCCGGTGGTGGTGGACGTCGACGTGGTGCGCGACGCGCTCGGGCGCCAGAAGTTCTTCCGCGAGGCCGCCGAGCGCACCGCCGTGCCGGGTGTCGCCACCGGGCTCGCGGTCAACGCAACCGGGGGCGACGTGCTCTTCGTCGAGGCGACCGCGTTCGGCGCCGGCGAGAAGCTCGTGCTCACCGGGCAGCTCGGCGACGTGATGAAGGAGTCGGCGCAGATCGCGCTCTCGGCGGTGCGCTCCCGCTCCGCCGGTCTCGGCATCGACGAGCAGGCGTTCGAGCGCTCCTTCCATCTGCACGTGCCCGCGGGCGCCATCCCGAAGGACGGGCCGAGCGCCGGCGTGACGATGGCGACGGCGATCGCGTCGCTGCTCTCCGACCGCCCGGTGCGGCACACGGTGGGCATGACCGGCGAGGTCACGTTGCAGGGTCGCGTGCTCCCGATCGGCGGTCTCAAGCAGAAGGTGCTCGCAGCGCACGCAGCTGGCCTCACCGACGTCGTGATCCCGGAGCGGAACCGCCAGGACCTGGAGGACGTCCCCGAGCACGTGCGCGAGGAGATGACCTTCCATCCGGTCATCTCCCTCGACGAGGTGCTGGAGATCGCGCTCGAGCCGAAGCCGGTCGCGCGTGTCGCGCTGTAGGCGCTGCGCACCGGTGCCGGCGGAGGTGCGGCGGGCGGCCGGCCTGCTCGAGCGCCGCTGGACGCTCTCCATCCTCTGGGCGTCGTACGAGGGAGCATCGCGGTTCAACGAGTTCCGGCAGGCGGTGGGCGGCATCTCCCCGGGGACGCTCGCCCAGCGCCTGGCGGAGCTCGAGCAGGCGGGGGTCTTGCGCCGCGCCGTGATCGACGAGCGGCCGCCGCGCGTCGAGTATCGCCTCACCCCTGACGGGCGACGCCTCAAGCGGGTGGTCGACGCGCTCGCATCCTGGGCCGACGCGACCCGCTGAGGCGCGTGGCCTGTCGCCTCCGGGCCACTCCACCCCCCTATAGCTCGAACGAGGGATTGCCGATACGGAGGGCGTGAGCGAGACCGTCGTGCAGAGCCGTCTGATCGGCGCGCTCTTCGTCGAGCGCGGTGTGATCACCGCGGAGCAGCTCGAGCGGGCGCTCGAGCTGCAAGCCGCGCAGGGTGGCCGTCTGGGCGAGATCCTCGTCGCCGAGTTCGGCATCTCCCGCGTCGAGCTGGCCAGCATCCTGGCGGAGCAGTGGGCCGAGGCCGAGCGCGGGGCGCAGGCCGACGGCGGCGAGCCGGTGGACAACGGGCCGCCCGTGGCCCAGTCCCCAGCCCAGGATGTGGAGGCGACGGAGCCTGTGGCGCGTCGCCCGATCGGGGAGATCTTCGTCGAGCGCGGCCTGGTCACCGACGAGCAACTCCAGGCGGCGCTGGAGGCACAGCGTCAGAGCGGTGGCAGGCTCGGCGAGATCCTGGTCGAGCAGGGCATGCTCTCGCGGCTGGACCTGGCGGGCGCGCTCGCCGACCAGTGGGCCAGCCTGCAGAAGCTCCGCCCGCCCGAGCCGAAGCCGGTGGAGCCGTGGCAGCAGGCGGCGCCGCGTGAGCTCACGATCCCCTCCGCGCCCGAGCCGCGTGCGATCGAGACGGACTCGATCGCGAGCGCCGTCCGGGCGCTCGAGGAGCGCGTGAGCGCTGCGGAGGCGTCGTCGGCGCTCGACAGCTGGAGAGAGGAGCTTCGATCGGCCGCCGACGGGCTGACTGCCCGCATCGCCGCGCTCGAGGCCCGGATCGACGGGCTCGCCGCCCACGACGACCGTGCTGCGCTCGAGTCGATCCGCGGCACGGTGGTCGAGTTGCGCGAGCGGCTCGAGCAGCCCGATCCGAGGCTCGACGCCGTCGAGGCCCGGCTCGAGGCGACCGCGACGGCGGAGAACCTCCGTCACGGGCTCGGTGCGATGGAGCAGCGTCTCGGCGGGCTCGAGCAGCGGCTGGCGGCCGATGAGGGCCGGATCGAGGGCGGTCTCGCTTCCTCGCTGGAACGGACGGCGGGGCTGACGAACGAATTGCGCGAGCGGCTCGCGTCGCTCGAGCGCCGCGTCGCCGAGCTCGCTGCCGCGGAGGAGACGGGGGCTTCCGCGGCAGTCGGGCACGTCGCCGCCCGGCTCGACGCGCTGAGCGGGCTCACTGCCCGGCGCGCGGAGCTGGAGGACCTGCGCAGCGAGCTCGCAGCGCTGCAGGAGCGGCATCCCGGGAGCGACGCGGCGCCGGTCGCCGACGGGCTCGCCGAGCGTCTCGACCGGCTGGAGGCACGCCTCGCCGACGTCGCTTCCCGGGCCGAGCTGGAATCGCTCGCCGCCGAGCTGCGGGCGGAGGCCGGCGACCGGTCGCCCGGCGACGGGCTGGCGGCGGCCGTCGAGTCTCTGTGGGAGCGCGTGGACGGCCTGGCCGCGGGTGCGGTGCGCGGCGGGGACCTGGAGGCGGTGCGCGCGGAGTTGCAGGAGCTGCGGGTGCTGGCGTCGTCGACGGTCGGCCACGAGCGGCTGGACGAGCTCGGGAGCCGGCTCGACGAGCTCGGCGCGCGACTCGGCGGCGCCGTCTCGCGGGACGAGCTGGCGTCGCTGACGCATGAGCTGCGGGAGCGCGTGGACGGCCTGGCCGCGGATGCGGTGCGCGGCGGGGAGCTGGAGGCGGTGCGTGCGGAGCTGCAGGAGCTGCGGGTGCTGGCGTCGTCGGCCCTGGGTGATGATCAGCTGGCTGGGCTGTCGGGCAGGCTGGACGAGCTGGGCGCACGACTCCACGGCGCCGTCTCCCGAGACGAGCTTGCTTCGCTGGCTCACGAGCTCCGGGAGCAGCTCGCCGAGGCATGGTCCCGGCTGGATGCGGTAGCTGGGCTCCAGGGCGATGAGTTGCTGGCGACGGTGGAGAGCTTGCGGCAGCGAGTGGACGGCCTGGCGGCGGATGCGGCGCGCGGCTGGGACCTGGAGGCGGTGCGTGCGGAGTTGCAGGAGCTGCGGGAGCTGGCGTCGTCGGCGGTCGGCCACGAGCGGCTGGACGAGCTCGGGAGACGGCTGGACGAGCTCGGCGCGCGGCTCGGTAGCGCCGTCTCGCAGGACGAGTTGACGTCGCTGACGGGCGAGCTGCGGGAGCGGCTCGCCGAGGCGTGGTCGCGGCTCGAGGGCACCGCGGAGCACACGTCGGGCGTCGAGGGACGAGTGGCCGAGATCGAGTCGCGGCTGGAGACCTCGGGCGTCCTCCAGCGTGACGTGCTCGCCTCGACGGTGGACGGCCTGCTGGAGCGTGTGGACGCCGTCGCCGCCGCCGCCGCGCGGCGCGACGAGGTCGAGGCCCTGCGCGCGGAGCTGAGTGCCCTGCGTGACCGTGCTGATCGCGGCGGGGAGGGCGGCGGCAACCTCTCACCCGGCGTCGAGGAGCTCGTGCGAGCCGTCGAGGAGGCCACACGTGTCTCCGGT
>JAOUEK010000032.1 GCA_029858755.1 Thermoleophilia bacterium | reverse complement strand
CTCTCCGTGCACGAGGCGCTCAAGCACGCGGGCATCCACCACGGCTGCCGCGTCCGCGTCCGTTGGGTCGACGCCGAGCACATGACGTACGAGGAGGCGGTCGAGGAGCTGGAGCGCGCCGACGGCGTGCTCGTCCCGGGCGGGTTCGGGTCGCGGGGCTGGGAGGGCAAGATCCTCGCCTGCCAGGTCGCGCGGGAGCGCGAGATCCCCTACCTCGGCATCTGCCTCGGGATGCACGTGGCCGTCAGCGAGTTCGCTCGCCACGTCTGCGGCCTCGACGGCGCCAACTCGACCGAGATGGACCCGGAGACGCCGCATCCCGTGATCGACCTGCTGCCGGAGCAGAAGGAGATCGAGGACCTGGGCGGGACGATGCGTCTCGGCGCACAGGCCGTCGAGCTGCTCGAGGGGAGCGCCGTCAGAGTGGCGTACGGGACGCCGACCGTGCACGAGCGGCACCGCCACCGCTACGAGGTGAACAACGCGTACCGCGACCGCCTCGCCGCGGGGGGGCTCCTCGTCTCGGGCACCTTCCAGTCGGGGCGGCTGGTCGAGATCGTCGAGTTGCCCGAGCACCCGTGGTTCGTCGCCAGCCAGTTCCATCCCGAGTTCAAGTCGCGGCCCACGAGACCGGCGCCGTTGTTCCGGGAGTTCGTGGGAGCGGCGCTGCACCGTGCACGGGAGCGGGCAGCGGTGCGCGTCAAGACCGCGTAGCGCATGGCCGCGCTGCGGCCGGGGCAGGCCGTGCTGCTGCGGAGCATCTACCGCGGCCACGTGCGCTGGTGCTTCCCTCACCACTACGCGGGGGACTGGCAGGGACGCCTCGGGATCTACTGCCGACCCGGCAACGCAGGGAAGGTGATGAGGCGAGCGAAGGACGGGTACCTGCGACGGTGGGCGAGCGGCGCGTCGCCCGACAACCATGTCTGGAACGCCACGCATGTCCTCCGCTTCATGCGACCCGGCGACCGCCACACGGTCGAGCTGTTCTGGGACGAGGAGTGGGCGTTCCTCTCGTGGTACGTCAACCTCCAGGCGCCGCTGGTCGTCCGCGGCGACCGCTTCGACACGGTCGACCATGCGCTCGACGTGGTCGTCGAGCCGGACGGGTCGTGGTCGTGGAAGGACGAGCACGAGCTCGGCGAGGCGGTGGCGCTCGGGATCCTCGGCGAGGCCGAGGCAGCGGGCGTGAGAGCAGAGGGCGAGCGCGTAGTCGCGGAGCGTCCCTGGCCGACGGGGTGGGAGGAGTGGCGGCCTCCGGACGACTGGCAGCCGCTGCCGCTCCCCGCCGACTGGCACGTCGTCCTACCGGGAACGACAGAGCCGTGAGCCACCGGCACGACCGCAGGCCCCCGATCCGGCGGGTCGGCACACCCACCGGGGCGGTCGCTCGTAGGATGCCTCCGTGAGCGCTCCCGGCCCGCTCGACCTCTTCCTCGAGCTGTGCGCGATCCCCAGCCCGCCCGGGTCCGAGCGGGTGGTCGCCGACCGGGTCACGGCGTACCTCGACGGGCTCGGCCTCGACTGGGCCGAGGACGGCTGCGGGCCCGAGGTCGGCTCCGATGCCGGGAACGTCCTCTGTCGGCTGCCGGGTCGCGGAGACGGCGGCGTTCCGCTCCTGCTCTGCTCCCACCTCGACACGGTGCCGCCGCAGGGGGCGATCGAGCCGGTCGTCGAGGACGGCGTCGTGCGCAACGCGGCCGGGACGATCCTCGGCGCGGACAACAAGGCGGCGGTCGCCGTGATGCTCGAGGCGGCGCGTCGGATCGTCGCCGAGGGACGTCCGCATGCCGGTGTCGAGCTCCTCTTCACCGTCAAGGAGGAGGTCGGGCTGCTCGGCGCGTACGCGTTCGACACCGCCGCGCTGGAGGCCCGTGTCGGGTTCGTGTACGACCAGGCGGCGCCGATCGGCGAGGTGATCCTCGGCGCGCCGACGGCCACCTCGATCGAGGCGCGGTTCCACGGGCGAGCCGCCCACGCGGGTATGGCGCCGGAGGAGGGGCGCTCCGCGATCCTGGCCGCAGCGCGTGCGATCGCCGACCTCAGGCTCGGGCGCCTCGACGAGCAGACGACGGCGAACGTCGGCGTGATCGGCGGCGGCACCGCGCGCAACATCGTCCCGGAGTGGTGTCATGTGACTGCCGAGGCCCGCTCGCACGACGAGGCGACGCTGACGGGCGTCGTGCAGGAGATGCTCGACGCGTTCGCCTACGCGGGCACCACGTCCGATTGCACGGTGGAGACGGAGACGCGACGGCAGTACCGCGGGTACCGGTTCCGGGAGGACGACCTCCCGGTGCGGCTCGCCACGACCGCGCTCGCCCGGGTCGGCCTCGAGCCGACGACCGCGCTCTCGGGTGGGGGCGCGGACGCCAACGCCTTCGTCGAGCACGGCCTGCCGTGCCTGAACCTCGCGAACGGGATGGTGGAGATCCACTCGCCCGACGAGCACATCGCCGTGGCCGACCTGGAGGCGATGGTCGACGTCACGCTCGCGCTCGTGGACGCCGCACGGGAGGCTTGATGCCCCTCTCGCTCCGGTGGGGCACCGTGACGGCCGTCGCCGAGCGGCACGACCGGCTGGTGCGCCTCGAGGTCGACGGCGACCCGTGCATCGCCTACCCGGGCCTCACCGGCGACGTCGCCGTGGGAGACGTCGTGCTCGTGAACACGCAGGCCCGAGACCTGGGCCTCGGCTCCGGCGGCTTCGACGTGCTCTACGTGAACCTCACCCGGGGCCTCCGGCTCTCCGCGGCCCAGGGCGCGCACGTGATCTCCCAGCCGTACGCCCCGGGCCAGCACACCGTGCGCTTCGCCGAGGAGGACGTGGCCCTGCAGTCAGGGCTCGACGGGATGCCCGTGGTCTGTTGCAGCCTGCACAGCCAGCTCGCTCCGGTGGCCGCCGCTCTGGCGGGCCTGCGCGTGGCCTACCTCCAGCTCGGCGGCGGCGCTCTCCCCGTGTCCCTCTCCGACGTGGTCCGGGCCCTCCGCGGCCGCGGCCTGCTCGAGGTCGCCGTCGCGGTCGCACCGTGCGTGGAGGGGGACGTGCAGTGCGTCACGCCCGCGTCGGCGCTGCTCACGGCTGCCGTACGGGGCGCGCAGGTCGTCGTCGCCGGCATCGGGCCCGGGATCGTCGGCACGGGGACGCGCTACGGCCACGGAGGCCTCGCGGCGGCCGAGGCGGCGAACGCCGCGTGCGCGCTCGGGGGCACCGCCGTCCTTGCGCCCCGGGTCTCGCACGCCGACGAGCGCGAGCGGCACCAGGGGCTCTCCCACCACACGCGCGCGGCGCTCGAGCTCTGCCTCGGCAACGTCCACGTCGCGTGGCCGTCCGGGCTCGACGTCCCCGAGGGGATCGTGGTCGAGACCGTCGACGTCGCCGGCTGGCAGGAGGCGTGCGCGGCGCTCCCCCTGTTGCACATGGGCCGCGGGCCCGAGCACGATCCGTGGTTCTTCGCGGCCGCGTTCGCCGCCGGCCTCCTCGCGCGGCGGTTCACCGGGTGATCGAGGAGCGGCGCCTGGGGCCCGTCGTGGGGCTCGGCACCTACGGGACGTTCGACGGGGACGTGCGTGCGGCGACGGCGGTCGTCGGCGCAGCGCTCGACACCGGGGCCACGCTCGTCGACTCCTCGCCGATGTACGGCGGAGCCGAGCGGTCCCTGGGCGCCGCGCTCGCCGGGCGCCGCGAGTCGGCAGTTGTCGCCACGAAGATCTGGACGCCCGACCCGGTGGCCGCGCGCGCCCAGTACCAGCGCCAGCGCGAGTGGTTCGGACGCGTGGAGATCGAGCAGGTGCACAACCTCGTCGCCTGGCGGGAGCACCTGCCCTGGCTGGAGGAGGAGCGCGACGCGGGGCGGATCGACCGGCTCGGCGTGACCCACTACGAGCCGCAGGCGTTCGACGAGCTCGAGGCAGCGCTCCGCACCGGCCGCTTCACCGTCGTCCAGGTGCCGCTGAACCCGCTCGAGCGGGAGTGCGAGCGGCGCATCCTCCCGCTCGCCGAGGAGCTCGGCGTCGCGGTGATCGTGATGCGCCCGCTCGGCGGGAAGGTGCGCAGGGTGTCGCTCCGCGGCTCGCTGCTCCGGCGCGACCCGGGGCCCCGGGCGCTCGAGCCGCTACGACCGTTCGGCATCGAGACGTGGGCGCAGGCGCTGCTCGCCTGGGCGCTCTCCGACCCGCGCGTCGACGTCGTGATCCCCGCGACGAGGCACGCCGAGCGGGCACGGGAGAACGTGGCGGCGGGGTCGCCGCCCTGGCTGGAGCAGGACGAGCGCGAGCTCGTGTCGCGGCTTGCGGGGGCGGCGTGATGCCGCGCGTCGTGGTCACGCGGCCGATCCCGGCGGCGGCGCTCGAGCTGCTCGCGAAGCACGCGGAGCTCTGGGTCTCGGCGGAGGATCGCCCGCTCGGCGTCGCCGAGCTGCACGAGGCCGTCCGCGGCGCGGACGCGGTGGTGACGCTGCTCCACGACCGCGTCGACGACGCCTTTCTCAACGCTGCCGGGGCTGCGCTTCGGGTGGTGGCGAACGTGGCGGTCGGCGTCGACAACGTCGACGTGGAGGCGTGCCGGGCGCGCGGGGTGATCGCGACCAACACGCCCGGGGTGCTCACCGACGCGACGGCGGATCTCGCGCTCGCGCTGATCCTGATGGTCACCCGCCGGCTGGGGGAGGGCGAGCGGCTGCTCCGTCGCGGCGAGCGCTGGAGCTGGAGCATGACCTTCCATCTCGGCCGCGGCCTCGGGGGGAAGACGCTCGGCGTCGTCGGCCTGGGCCAGATCGGCACGGCGACCGCGCGCCGCTGCCGCGCGCTCGGCATGGAGGTCGCCTACGCGGGCAGGCGGCGAGCGCCGGCCGACGTGGAGCGGGAGCTCGAGGCTCGCTTCCTCCCCGTCGAGGAGCTGCTCGCCGTGAGCGACGTCGTCTCCTTGCACTGCCCGCTGACGCCCGAGACGCGTCATCTCGTGGACGGCGCTGCGCTGCGCTCGATGAAGCCCTCGGCGTTCCTCGTCAACACCACGCGCGGCCCGGTGGTCGACGAGGGCGCCCTCGTGGAGGCGCTGCGGGCAGGCGTGATCGCGGGAGCGGGCCTCGACGTGTTCGAGCACGAGCCCGACGTGCACCCTGGGCTGCTCGAGCTCGAGAACGTCGTCCTGCTGCCACACCTCGGCTCCGCGACGGTCGAGACACGGGAGGCAATGGCCGTGCTCGCGGCGCGGAACGTCGTTGCCGTGCTCGCGGGCGAGGCGCCACCGACGCCCGTCACCTGACCCTGGCCGCGGCCTGGCCGCAGGAGCGGTGCGCTATCGTCCCCGCGCCATGCGGATCGGTGTCGCCAGGGAGGTCAAGACCCGCGAGTACCGGGTCGCGCTGACCCCTGCCGGTGCCCACGAGCTGACGCGACAGGGCCATGAGGTGATCGTGGAGGAGGGAGCGGGCCTGGGCTCCGCGTCCGCCGACGCCGACTACGTCGCGGCCGGCGCGCGGGTCGGCACCGTGGACGAGGTCTGGGAGGAGTCCGAGCTCCTGCTCAAGGTGAAGGAGCCGATCGCCGAGGAGTACCCGCGGCTGCGGGACGAGCTCGTGCTCTTCACGTACCTCCACATCGCCGCCGACGAGCCGCTGACGCGGGCGCTCGTCGCCTCGGGCATCACCGCGATCGCCTACGAGACCGTGGAGACGGCTGACCGACGGCTCCCGCTGCTCGCCCCGATGAGCGAGGTGGCCGGGCGGCTCGCCCCGCAGATGGGAGCCTGGGCGCTCGAGAAGGCGCAGGGCGGCCGCGGGATCCTGCTCTCCGGCCTCCCGGGGGTCCCCCCTGCGAAGGTCGTGGTGCTCGGCGGGGGGGTCGTGGGCTACAACGCGGCGCTGATCGCCGTCGGCATGCAGGCGGACGTCTGGGTGCTCGACCTCTCCGTCGACCGGATGCGCGAGCTCGAGGTCGCGCTCCACGGCCGGATCACGCTGGCGCAGTCGAGCGGGCTGCAGGTCGCGGACGCGATCGTCGACGCCGATCTTCTGATCGGCGCCGTGCTCGTGCCCGGCGCGCGGGCGCCAAAGCTCGTCTCCCGCGAGATGCTGGGGGCGCTGAAGCCCGGATCCGTGCTCGTGGACGTCGCCATCGACCAGGGCGGCTGCTTCGAGACCTCACGGGCGACGACGCACGACGATCCCGTGTACGAGGTCGACGGGATCGTCCACTACTGCGTGGCGAACATGCCCGGTGCGGTGCCGATCACGTCGACGAAGGGGCTGACGAACGTGACGCTGCCGTACGTGCAGGCGATCGCCGGGAAGGGCGTCGAGGCGGCGATCGCCGACGACCGGGCGCTGGCGAAGGGCGTCAACGTCGCGCGCGGCCACGTCGTGTACGAGGCGGTGGCAGAGGCGCACGGCATGCCCTTCACACCGCTGGAGGACGTGCTGCCGGAAGTCGCGGCGTAGGACGCTACGCGCCGCCGGCTTCGCGTGCCTCTTCCTGCGCCTTCTGCTGCTTCGCAGCCTCCGAGGGCGAGATCTTGACCACGACCCAGGTCACCGCCGCGGAGACGACGAGGATGCTGATCACGTAGAGGGCGAGCTCGACGATGCTCAGGAGATCGGACATGCGCCGCGTAGAATAGCCGCCATGTCCGAACGCAAGCCTCCGATCGCACGGCCGGCGCCCCGCGCCCGCCTCTGCCGACACGCCTCGAGCCGCCGGTAGTGCCCCGCGCCTGCGTGATCGTGCTCGACGCCGTAGGCGCGGGGGAGCTCCCCGACGCGGCCGACTACGGGGACGAGGGCTCCGACACGCTCGGCAACGTGGCGCGGGTGGTCGGCGGCCTCGACCTGCCGAACATGGAAGCCCTCGGACTCGGGAACGTGGAGCCGTTGGAGGGGTGCCCGCCCCAGCCGGCGGCCCCGGCGGTGGCGGGGCGGCTCGTCGAGCGCTCGAAGGGCAAGGACACGACCGCGGGGCACTGGGAGCTGATGGGCGTGGTCACGCCCGTCCCCTTCCCCACGTACGCGTACGGCTTCCCCGACGAGGTGATCGACCCCTTCATGAACCGGACCGGCCGCGGCGTGCTCGGCAACAGGCCGGCATCCGGCACGGAGATCATCCAGGAGCTCGGCGAGGAGCACCAGCAGACCGGCAAGTGGATCGTCTACACGTCGGCCGACTCCGTGTTCCAGATCGCCGCGCACGAGGACACGATCCCGCTGCAGGAGCTGTACGACGGGTGTCGCGTGGCGCGCGAGCTCCTGACGGGCAAGCACGCGGTGGGGAGGGTGATCGCACGGCCATTCACCGGCGGCCCGGAGCACTACGAGCGCACACCGAACCGCCACGACTTCTCCCTCGAGCCGCGTCGCCCGAACTACCTGACGACGATCCGCGAGGCCGGGCACGCCGTGTACGGCGTGGGGAAGATCCACGACATCTTCGCCGGCTGCGACATCGACGAGTCCTTCCCGACGAAGTCGAACCCGGAGGGCATCACCCGCATCATCGAGCTGCTCGAGAACATCAACTCGGGGCTCGTCTTCGCGAACCTCGTCGAGACCGACCAGGTGTGGGGCCACCGCAACGACCCGGTCAACTTCCACCGGTGCCTGCAGGGGTTCGACCGCCGTCTGCCCGACATCCTCGACGCAATGCGCGACGGCGACCTGCTCGTGCTCACGTCGGATCACGGCTGCGACCCGACGACCCCATCCACGGATCACTCACGCGAGCACGCGCTGCTGCTGCTCTATGCGATCGGCCGGAACGCCGCTGGCCGGATCCACGAGGGCGAGTTCGCCGACGTGGGGGCGACCGTGAACGCCTGGCTCGGCGGGAAGCACCCCGGGAAAGGTGCGCCGGGGACGCCGATCGTCGAGCCGTGAGCGGCGCCGAGCCCCGCGAGCTCACCGACCCCGCGTACGTTCGTCGCCAGTACGCGAGCGAGCAGGGCCTCGCGACCCGGAGGGCGATCTACGCGAACGCCGCCGGCCCAGACGCACACGAGGTCGTGCTCGATGCCGTGCGCGAGGCGGCGCCCGGGTCGGTGCTCGACGTCGGCTGCGGCGAAGGAGAGCTCGCTGAGCGCATCCAGGGAGAGCTCGGCGCGACCGTCGTCGCGATCGACCAGTCTGCGCGGATGGTCGAGATCAGCCGCGCGCGCGGTGTCGACGCAGGAGTCGCGGACGCACAGCGCCTGCCCTTCGAAGACGGCGAGTTCGACGTCGTCCTCGCCGCGTGGGTGCTGCACCATGTCCGGGACATTCCAGCGACGCTCGTCGAGCTGCGGCGTGTCCTCCGACCGGGTGGGCGCCTCGTGGCGGCCACGAACCGTGCGGATCACCTGCAGGAGCTGTGGCACCTCGCCGGGATCGACCGCCTTCCCCTGACCTTCGGTGCCGAGGACGGCGCGGAGCACCTCGCGTCGCACTTCGAGCGCGTCGAGCGACACGACGTCGGGGGGACTGTCACGCTCTTCGACGCCGATGCTGTACGGCGGTACATCGCGTCGTCCGGGCTGTTCGCCGACCGCGTCGCCCTCGTGCCGGAGCTGGACCGCCCGCTCGTCGCCCGGCGCCGGAGCGTCGTCTTCGTCGCGGAGAAGACTCCGTGATGCGGGTCGCCGAGCTGATCGAGCGCACGCGGAACGGGGAGGAGCTGCCCAGCGACGAGCTCGCGGAGCTGGTCCTCGCCTACGCGCGGGGCGAGGTGCCCGACTACCAGATGGCCGCCTGGTGCATGGCAGTCTACTTCCGCGGCCTGTCCGGCGCGGAGACCTTCGCGCTCACGGACGCCATGATCCGCTCGGGCGAGACGCTCGACCTCGGCGCTGCGCTCGGGCGCAAGGTCGTGGACAAGCACTCGACCGGCGGCGTGGGGGACAAGACCTCCATCGCGGTCGGGCCGATCGTTGCCGCCTGCGGCGTCCCGTTCGGGAAGATGAGCGGCCGCGGCCTCGGGCACACCGGTGGCACGCTCGACAAGCTGGAGTCGATCCCCGGCTTCCGGGTAGAGCTCTCGACCGAGGAGTTCGTCGCCCAGGTTCGGGAGACCGGGCTCGCGATCATCGGCCAGTCCGCCGATCTCGTCCCCGCGGACAAGAAGCTGTACGCGCTGCGCGACGTGACCGGGACCGTGGACAGCGTCCCGCTGATCGCGTCCTCGATCATGTCGAAGAAGCTCGCGGCGGGCGCCGACGCGGTCGCGCTCGACGTGAAGGTCGGCGACGGCGCCTTCATGAAGACGATCGACGACGCTCGCGTCCTGGCGGAGACCATGCTCGAGCTGGGACGACATGCCGGCAAGGAGGTCGTCTGCCTGCTCACGGACATGTCGCAGCCGCTCGGCAGGGCCGTCGGCAACGCGCTCGAGGTGCGCGAGGCGGTGGAGACGATCCGCGGCGAGGGGCCGCCCGACTTCACCGAGCTCGTCCTCGACGGGTGCGCCCACCTCCTCGCGCTCTCCGACCTCGGCGTCGACGCCGACGAGGGGCGCGCCCGCGCAGAGCGGGCCGTCGCCGACGGGTCCGCTCTGGCCGTCTACGAGCGCTGGATCCGAGCGCAGGGCGGCGATCCCTCGCTCGACGCGCTCGCGTGGGCACCAGTCGTCGTCCCGGTGCCCGCACCGCGGGCAGGCATCGTTGCAGGCGCCGGTGCCCTCGCGATCGGGATCGCCGCTCTCGAGCTCGGCGCCGGCCGGCGAACGAAGGCGGACACCGTCGACCACGCAGTCGGCATCGTGTGCCGAGCGAAGCGCGGCGACGTCATCGCCGAGGGCGAGCCGCTCGCCGAGGTTCACGCACGGTCGGAGCTGGACGCACAAGCAGCTGCCGACGCGATCCTGCAGGCGTACGTGATCGGAAGCACGGCCCCACCGTCCCGCAGCATCGTGCTCGAGGTCGTGAGCTGAGCCGCTCGCCTG
>JAOUEK010000475.1 GCA_029858755.1 Thermoleophilia bacterium | reverse complement strand
GCGCCGCCCCACCCCCCTGGTGAGCCGCGGTTCCCCCCACCATGTCCACAGGGCTGTGGACGGCCGCGCGAACTTCCCGCTGCGAGCGCACATCGGCGGTCGGAGAAACCGACCCGGTCTGGGGACAAGCCCGCCGGTGCTGGGGATAGGATACGAACATGCGTTCCGTTCCCCCTGCACCCCGCGCCCGTCGTGGCCGATTTCGCCCTCGCCCGAAGAGACGGTTTGATCCCGCGCGATGACCGTCGCGCCGACACCCCCGTCGGCGGCCGCAGCTCGAGTGCCGCCGCAGAACCTCGAGGCCGAGGAGTCCGTGCTCGGCGCGATGCTGCTCTCACCGACGGCGATCGGCGCGGTCACCGAGATCCTCGACGCCTCCGACTTCTACCGTGAGTCCCACGGCACCATCTACCGGGCGGCGCTCGCCCTCTGGAGCAAGGGTGAGCCGGTCGACGCGATCACGCTCGCAGACGAGCTCGACGAGCGCGGCAAGCTGGAGGCCGTCGGCGGTGCCTCGCGCGTCGCCGAGCTCGCGGCGCTCGTACCGGCGACATCGAACGTCGAGCACTACGCCCGGATCGTCAAGGAGATGGCCACGCTGCGTGGCCTCGTTCGCGTCGGCTCCGAGATCGCGCGGCTCGGGCAGGAGCGGCCCGGGGAGACGGGCGACCTCGTCGACCGGGCCGAGCAACTCGTGTTCTCCCTCGCGCAGGAGCGGGTGACCGGCGACTTCGCGCACATCGACGGTCTCCTGCGCGAGAGCTTCGAGCGGATCATGCACCTCTACGAGGCAGGGGCGGAGCTGACCGGCATCCCGTCCGGCTTCCGTGACCTCGACCGCCTCACCTCCGGCTTCCAGCCGGGCAACCTGATCATCCTCGCGGCACGCCCCTCGATGGGGAAGTCGGCGCTGGCGCTCTGCGCCGCGGCGAATCTCGGCGTGCGCAGCGGGATCCCGGTGGCGCTCTTCACGCTGGAGATGTCGAAGGCGGAGGTGACGCAGCGGCTGATGTGCAGCGAGGCCAAGGTCGAGTCGAACCGGCTGCGCTCCGGCAAGCTCGCGCAGGACGACTGGCCCCGGCTCACGGCCGCCTGCGACAAGCTGATGAAGGCCCCGATCTACGTCGACGACACGGGCTCGATCACGATGATGGAATTGCGCTCGAAGGCTCGGCGGCTGAAGTCGCGCGAGCCGCGGCTCGGGCTGATCATCGTCGACTACCTGCAGCTGATGACGTCGGGCTCGAACCCCGAGAACCGCGTGCAGGAGGTGTCGCAGATCTCCCGCTCGCTGAAGGTGCTCGCGCGTGACCTCGACGTGCCGATCCTCGCCCTCTCCCAGCTGTCGCGGGCCGTCGAGCAGCGTCACGACAAGCGGCCGATCCTCTCCGACCTCCGGGAGTCCGGATCGATCGAGCAGGACGCGGACCTCGTCTTCTTCGTCTACCGCGACGAGTACTACAACGGCGAGGAGTCCGACCAGCAGGGCCTCGCCGAGGTGATCCTGGCCAAGCACCGGAACGGGCCGACCGACGCGCTCAAGCTCAGCTTCCTCAAGCGCTACGCGAAGTTCGCCGACCTCGCCGGCTGAGAGCACGTTTCGGCACGAAGCGTCGCGTCGACCGCCGCGCCGTGCGGCCAGCGGAGTCGTCGGTCGCGGCGGCCGCGAGCAGGTGCGCTACCCGAGCGTTGCGTAGAGGTTCACGCGAACGCCGTCGGGGTCGCCGAGCAAGGCGTAGCGCTGTCCCCAGAAGGCGTCCCATGGCGGCTTCTCGCCCTCGAAGCCCGCGGCGACGACGCGGGCGTACACCTCGTCGACCTCGGCCGGGCTCTCGCACTCGAACGCGAGCGACACCTGATTCCCGTTCGCCCGCGTCCACGAGGGGAGGAAGCTGCGGACGACGTCCTCCGCGTCGAACATCAGCCGCGTGCCGTTCGCCATCGTCGCCTCGACGTGGCCGTCGGCGGGATCCTCGGGAAGGTCGAGCCCGAGCAACCGGTAGAACCGCATCGAGCGCGGGAGGTCAGCGACCGTGATGCCGATCGCGTTCAGTTCGGTCACACGACCACGCTATACGGGGCCGTCCACCGACGTCCACCGGTCTCCATCGCACAGCCGAGTCGCGTGGCCGCGCGACTGCCGGGGCGCGAGTCCTCCGGGGTCGTCCGCGGTCTGCGAGACCGGCATATGCGACACTGCGGCACGTGCCTGCGACCGTGATCGTCGGGGCGCAGTGGGGCGACGAGGGCAAGGGGAAGATCGTCGACCTGCTCGCCGCCGAGTCGGACCTCGTGTGCCGCTACCAGGGCGGGCCCAACGCCGGCCATACGATCGTCGTCGGCGAGGAGACGTACAAGATCCGCCAGATCCCGTCGGGGATCGTGCAGGGGAAGGCGAGCGCGATCGGTGCGG
>JAOUEK010000474.1 GCA_029858755.1 Thermoleophilia bacterium | reverse complement strand
CGCGCGTGGTCGTCGGCGACATCAGCTTCCGCGGCGGGGGGCCGATGGAGCAGCACCGCTCCCACCAGAACGGGCTCGACGTCGACGTGTACTACCCGCGGCTCGACGGCGCGCTGGGAGCGCCCGTGAGGACCGGCCAGATCGATCGCAAGCTGGCGCAGGACCTCCTCGACCGCTTCGTCGCCGCGGGCGCCGTCAAGGTGTTCGTCGGCTTCTCCACCGGGCTCCACGGGCCGGGCGGGATCGTCGTCCCGTACCCGAACCACGAGAACCACATGCACGTGCGCCTCCCGCGGCCTCCCGGCTGACCGCGGACGGGCGCCGGCGACCTCGACGCCCGCCGGCCAACAGCGGGTCAGGTCTCGTCGACCTGGATGTCTGCCACCCGTGGCTTCGGCTCGAGCGGGCTCGGCCGCGTGCGCAGCAGGCGTGCGCACCACGCAGGCAGCCACCAGTTCCAGCGGCCGAGGAGCTGCATCGAGGAGGGGACGAGCAGCAGGCGGATCAACGTGGCGTCGATGATGATGCCGGCGGCGAGGCCGATGCCGAACTGCTTGATGTCGAGCCCCGGGCCCGTGGAGAGCGCGAAGAAGGCGAACATGAGCACAAGCGCCGCGCTCGTGACGAGCTTCCCGGTGCGGCCGAGGCCGAGCGAGATCGCCGCCTTCGTGTCGCCGGTCTCGTCGTAGCTCTCGCGGATCCGCGTGATCATGAACACCTCGTAGTCCATCGAGATCCCGAAGAGGAAGGCGAAGATCATCAGCGGGATCCACGAGATCACCACCCCGGTCGCTTGGACGCCCCAGATCGCCTCGCTGCCGTGGCCCTCCTGGAAGATGAAGACGACGACCCCGAAGGCGCAGCCGAGGGAGATCAGGTTGAGGATCACCGCCTTCAGCGGCAGCACGATCGAGCGGAAGGCCCGCGCCAGCAGGATGAACGTGAGCAGGACGACGAAGGCGAGGACGTACGGGAAGTTGCCGTAGACGGCGTGCACGAAGTCGCGCTCCTCGGCCGCCGGGCCGCCGAGCGTGATCCTCACGCCGGGGCCAGCCGCGGCCGCGGCGGCAGGCAGCACCCTCTTCTGGAGGTCGTCGATCACGCCCCTCGTCTGCTTCGACGCCCCGTCCGTCGTCGAGAACGCCTCGACGACCGCCGTGTCGCCGCGCCGCCAGCCGTCGCCCGGCGGGGCCTGGGCGGCCTCGACGCCGCTGGTGCGGCGCAGGTCAGCCACCACGCTGTTCAGCGTGGCCGTGCCGGAGCTACCCTCGACGAGGACGAGGAAGGGCCGGTAGACGCCAGCGGTGAGGCCGGCATCGGTGAGCGCCTGGCGCCCGGCCTCCGCGTCACCGGCGGCAGGCTGGTCCGCGGTCTGCGCGTCGGCCGGGTTGAGGCGCGATGCCGGGATCAGCAGCACGACGACGAGCGCCATGCCGACGAGGAAGACGAGCAGCGGGCGTCGGGCGACCACCGCTGCCCAGCGGTCCCAGAAGCCCTGCTCGGCGTCGTCGGGCGTGATGACCTTCTTCGGCATCACGCGGATGCGGTTGATCCGGGGGCCGAGCACGCGCAGCATCGCGGGCAACAGCGTGATCGCAGCCAGCACCGAGACCGCAGGGATCAGCATCCCGCCGAGCCCGATCGAGCGGATGAACGGCAGCGGCAGGACCAGCATGCTCAGCAGGCCGATCGCCACCGTGGAGCCGGACACGATCACGGAGCGCCCGGCGTGCTGCATCGTCTCGACGATGGCGGAGTCGACGTCGCGGCCCAGCCGCAGCTCCTCGCGGAAGCGGAAGATCATCAGCAGCGAGTAGTCGATGGCGATGCCGAGGCCGACGAGGGCGACCAGGAACTGCACGACGAGCGACACATCCGTGAGGTAGGTCAGCGCGAGCACGCACAGGAACGTCGTGAGGATCGACGAGATGGCGACGAGCATGGGGATGAGGACTGCCGGCAGCGTCCCGAAGACGAAGAGCAGGATCACGAGTGCTCCGACGCCGCCGAGCAGCGTCTCGACGAGCACGCTCGGCCCGCTCGCCTCGCCCTGCGAGTCGAAGATCGGGTCGACGCCGGTGAGGTGTGTCGTGACACCCTCCGGCACGTTCGCGGCGAGCGCCTCGCGGACCTCGTCGAACGGCAGCACGGCGACGAATCCCTCCGGCATGCCTGCGGGGTAGAGCTCGGCGAACATCGTGTGCCCGTCAGCCGACACGTACGCGTCGCTGCCGGTCGAGAAGAAGGAGCTCGTGCTCGCCCCGGGGGTGAGGGCGACGGCAGCGTCGATCGCCCGCTCGATCCCCACCTGCTGCTCGCGGATGTCGCCCTGCTCGACCTGGAACACGAGCTGCACCGGGTAGTTGCGGGCCGTGCCGAAGGTGTCGAAGATCCGGCTGTTCGCCTCGTAGGCCGAGTA
>JAOUEK010000031.1 GCA_029858755.1 Thermoleophilia bacterium | reverse complement strand
GCATCCTCGACCAGGAGCAGGCGATCGAGTCGATCGACTGGGCAACCCTCGGCCTGCTGGCGGGGATGATGATCATCGTCGGCCTCGTCGAGCCGACCGGCGTCTTCACCTACCTCGCGCTGCGGGTGGCGCAGCTGTCGCGCGGCAACCCGGTGGCGCTGCTCTTCCTGCTGGCAGGGATGACGGGCGTGCTCAGCGCCTTCCTCGACAACCTCACGGCGATCCTGCTCGTGGTGCCGATCACGCTGCTGCTCGCGGACGTGCTGCGCATCGCCGCGATCCCGCTCGTGCTCACCGAGGTGATCGCGAGCAACGTGGGCGGCACTGCGACCCTGATCGGCGACCCTCCCAACATCCTCATCGGCTCGCACCGCGAGGAGCTGTCCTTCAACGACTTCATCGTCAACCTCGCGCCCGTGTCGATGGTCACGCTGGTCGCGGTAACCGGAACGCTCGCGCTCGTCTTCCGCCGGTCCCTCCGCGTCGACCCCGAGCGGGCGGCGGAGATCGAGCGCATCGATCCGGCGCGCGACCTGCGTCAGGCGACGAAGGTGAAGCGCACGCTCGCCGTGCTGCTGGGAACGATCATCGCCTTCTTCCTACACGTGCCGCTCCATGTCGAGCCGGCGGTGGTCGCCCTCGCCGGCGCCACGGTGATGCTCTTCGTCGCCGCGTCGGACGTGGAGAAGGCGCTCGAGCGCGTCGAATGGGCGACGCTGTTCTTCTTCGTCGGGCTGTTCGTGATGGTCGGCGGCCTGGTCGAGCGCGGTGTGGTCGACGACGTCTCGGACTGGCTCGCCGACATCACCGGTGACTCGAGCCTGACGCAGGGGATGGTGATCCTCTGGGGCGCCGCCGCGGGATCCGCGGTGGTCGACAACATCCCCTTCACGACCGCGATGCTCCCGGTCGTCGACCGCATCCAGGGGCCGGAGTTCGACGACGGCCTGTGGTGGTCGCTTTCGCTCGGTGCCTGCTTCGGGGGGAACGCGACGATGATCGCGGCAGCGGCCAACGTCGCCGCCACCGGCATCCTCGATCGCACGGGCCGGCGCGTGTCGTTCCTCCGCTTCCTCGCGGTAGGGTTGCCGGTGACCGTGCTCTCGCTCGTGATCGCCTCCGGCTACCTCGTGCTGGTGCACCTCTGATGGAGCTCCGCGACCTCGAGCTGGTCGATGCGTCCGTGTCGCGCACGGCAACGTTCGGTGAGGCAGTGTCCGCGCTCTGGGCTGCGCAGGCGCCGGCGCTCGCCGTCCTCGACGAGCAGCGACGGGTGGTCGGCGTGATCGCCGAGAGCGACGTGCTGCGGGCGGTCTTCCCGCGCTACCTCGCGGAGCTGCATCACACCTCGTTCCTCCCGGACGACGCGACCGGCCTCCACGAGCGGGCGGAGCGGGCGCGCCACGAGCCAGTCGGCGAGTACGCCCGGGCCCCCGTCGTGCTCGACGCCGGAGAGAGCCAGACGCACGCGGCAGAGATGTTCCTCCACACCGGCGACCCGGCGCTCCCCGTGGTGGAGAAGGAGCGGTTCCTGGGCATGCTCTCCGTGTCCGCGCTCTGTCACGCTCGACTCGATCCCGGGACAAAGGGCAGCTGACGCCACTCGCCGCATCGGCCGGCGTCGCCGACGCCCTGCTCGCCCTGTTCGTCGTCCTGCTCGCCGCGAAGGTCGGCGACGAGCTCTTCAAGCGCCTCGGCCAGCCCACCCTGATCGGCGAGATCCTCGCCGGCGTGATCGTCGGGCCGGCAGTGCTCGGCTTCGTCGAGCCGGGAGAGGTGATCGACGTGTTCGCCGAGCTCGGCGTCGTCTTCATCCTCTTCTGGGTCGGGCTGGAGACCCGCATCCACGAGCTACTCGGGGTGGGCCGTTCCGCGGCGCTCGTCGGCGTGCTCGGGGTGATCGTGCCCTTCGCCGGGGGCTACGCGTTCGCGGCGGCGCGCGGAGAGGACACCGCCACCTCGCTCTTCTTCGCCGCGGCGCTCGTGGCCACGAGCGTCGGCATCACGTCCGCGGTGCTGATCGGCATCGGCGCGCTGGAGACGCGATCGGGCCGAACGATCCTGGGAGCTGCGGTCGTGGACGACATCCTCGCGATGCTGGTGGTCGCGGTCGCCAGCGCCATCGCCGTGGGCGGAGGCGCGAGCGTGGTGGAGCTCCTCGTGGTGGCGGGCATGGCCTTCGCCTTCGTCGGCTTCTTCGCGCTCGGCGGCACGCGGCTGATGCGCCGGTACCCCCGTGTGCTCGAGGCCCCACGTTTCTCGGAGTCGCCGCTGCTGCCCGCCGTGATCCTCTGCTTAGGGCTCGCCGCGGTGGCCGCCGAGATCGGGCTGGCGGCGATCATCGGGGCGTTCCTCGCGGGGATGATGGTCGCAGAGACGAAGGAGCAGCATCCGATCGAGGAGGAGGTGGCGCCGCTGTACGCGTTCTTCGCTCCGTTCTTCTTCGCCTCGATCGGGCTCCAGCTCGACCTCGGCGAGTACGCGCGGCCGACCGTGGTCGGCGTGATCGCCCTGGTCACCGCCATCGCCGTCGCGACCAAGCTGCTCGGCGCGTACATCGGGGCCCGTGGGCTCTCGCGGTCGGAAGCGCTCTTCGTCGCTGTCGGCATGGTGCCGCGCGGCGAGGTCGGGATCATCGTCGCCGGCATCGGCATCGATGCGGGTGCGCTCCAGCAGGAGGCCTTCGCGATCATCGTGGGCATGGCGGTGCTGACGACCGTGATCGTGCCGCCGGTGCTCCGGACGCTGGCACGCCGTCTGCCCGACACGCGGACCGCGGACGCGACGGCCTACTCGTAGGTGTAGAAGCCGCGGCCGCTCTTGCGGCCGAGGAGGCCCGCGTTGCGCATGGCGACGATGCGCGGGGGAGGCGCCATGCGCGGCTCGCGGAGCTTCTCGTACAGGGCCTCGGATGCGTGCACGTGGACATCGATGCCCACGAGGTCGACGAGCGTGCAGGGCCCCATGGGCCAGCCGGCGCCGCGGGTCATCGCGGTATCCAGGTCCTCCGGGGTCACCCGCGCCTCGTCGAGCACCCGGATGCAGTCGTTGAGCAACGGGATCAGGACCCGGTTGACGACGAAGCCCGGCGTGTCGTGGCAGCGGACGGGCGTCTTGCCCATGCGCTCGGCGACGATGCACCCGGTCTCGAAGGCGTCGTCCGAGGAGAGCTCCGCGCGGACGATCTCGACGAGCGGCATCAATGGTGCCGGGTTGAAGAAGTGCATGCCGATCACGCGCTCGGCCGACGACGTGGCGGCTGCGATCTCTGTCACCGAGAGGGCCGAGGTGTTGGTCGCCAGCACCGCGTCGGCCCGGCAGATCCGCTCGAGCTCCGCGAACAGCTCCAGCTTGGCGCCGAGCTCCTCGACGATGGCCTCGATCACGAGGTCGCAGGCCGCGAGGTCGTCGAGCGCAGTGGTCGTCGTCAGGCGCCCAACGGCCGCGTCCCTCGCCTGCGCCCCGAGCTGGCCCTTCTCGACCTTCCTCGTCAGGAAGTGCCCGATGCGGCCGGCGGCAGCGTCGCAGAGGCCGGTCGACACCTCCCGGCCGACGACGTCGTAGCCCGCCTCGATCGAGACCTGGGCGATCCCGGCCCCCATTGCCCCCAGGCCGACGACGCCGATCGTGCGCACCTCCGCCACGAGCGGGGATCCTAGACGAGACCGGCCCTTGGGCCGCGGCGGGCGCTCAGGCGGCGACAGCGCGGAGCTGCGCGGCGCGCACGCGCAGCAACTCGATCACGTCGACCGTGACCCGGAACGGGTCGCCGAGCGTGGCGCCGTCGTCGCCGGCCACGGCGACGAGCTCTCCGTCGGCCTCGGCCACGAGCAGGTGCCCGCCCGGCAGCCGCCGCCCCGTCAGGTCGACGAGGCGCTGGAGCGCCGCCTCGTCGGTCGGGAGCTGGTGCCGGATCACGATCTCCGACCTGCTCTCGACCGTCGAGGCGAGCGACAGCGGGAGGCGGTGCCTCATCCGAGGTACCGCCGGCGCCGTGCGACGTCGTCGACGCGGGAATCGGCACCCGCGACGAGCGACAGGAACGCAACGGCGACGATGAAGACGAGCAGTGCGATTGCCATGGTCTCATGGTGCCGACGCGCTATGATCAGCACAAATCGAGGTAATCATGACAACCATCACCGAACCTGATAGTTGGCTGGGCGTCGAGCTCCGCCATCTGGCTGCGCTCGAAGCCGTGGCGAGCGCAGGATCCTTCGGACGTGCGGCGGAGCGGCTGGGGTACACGCAGTCGGCCGTGAGCCAGCAGATCGCGACGCTGGAACGCGTCGTGGGTGAAAAGCTCGTCGAGCGACCGGGTGGCCCCCGGGCGGTCTCGCTGACCGAGGCCGGGACGCTCCTGCTGCGTCACGCGGAGGCGATCGTGGCGCGCCTCGACGCCGCCCGCGCCGACATGGCGGCGCTCCGCGCAGGCGAGACCGGCACCCTGCGACTCGGCACCTATCAGAGCTTCGGCGCGCGTGTGCTGCCGGGGGTGATGCGCGAGTTCCGCCAGGCGTGGCCCGGCATCGAGCTCGAGCTGTCCGAGCCCACCACCGATCCCGATCTCTACGGCGCGATCGAGTCGGGGGCGCTCGACCTCGCCTTCTGTAGCCCGCCGCTCCCGGATGGGCCCTTCGCCGAGCTCGCGCTCGCCAGCGACCCGTACGTGCTCGTGGTGCCCACCGACCACCGGCTGGCGGCGCGGTCGGCCGCCTCCCTCGCCGACGTCGACGACCTGCCGCTGATCGGCGCGAGCGTGTGCTCGAGCGGCGTCGTCGCCGAGCGGGCGCTCCGTGACGCCGGCTTCGAGGTCGAGTACGGCTTCCGCTCCGACGACAACGGCACCGTGCAGGGCCTCGTGGCCGCGGGCTACGGGGCCGCGCTCGTGCCGCTGCTCGCGGTGCTGCCAGGCGACGACCGCGTGAAGGTGCTCCGCCTCAAGCCGGTGATCCCGCGGCGCGTGATCGCCGTCGTGTGGCACCGAGACCGACACCGCTCCCCCGCCGCCCGCGCCTTCGTGGAGATCGCCGAGGAGGTCGCGGCCCAGGTCGAGCGAGAGCTCGTGGAGCCGTAGCGCCGAGCAGCCACGCCCTCGTCGGGCTTCAGCCCGAGAAGCTGCCTTCCGGCCGACCGAGGCCTACAGGCGCTCGACCACGGCCGCGATCGCCTGGCCTTGCCCGATGCACATCGTCGCCAGCCCGTAGCGCGCGCCGCGCTGGTCGAGGTCGTTGATCAGCGTGGCCGTGATGCGGGCACCCGTGGCACCGAGCGGGTGCCCCAGCGAGATGCCGCCGCCGTTCGGGTTCACGTCGCCGGCCTCCCAGCGCTCGTGCAGCCCGGTGTCGGCGAGGAACTGGAGCACGACGGAGGCGAACGCCTCGTTCACCTCGATCACGGCGATGTCGTCCCAGGTCAGCCCGGCACGTTGCAGCGCCCGTGCCGCGGCCTGCGGGTTGCCGTGCAGCATCCGGTAGGGATCGACGCCCGCGAGCCCGAAGGAGACGAACCGCGCGCGAGGCTGGAGCGCGAGCCGTTCGGCGGCTGCCTCGCTCACAAGCAGCATCGCCGCGGCGCCGTCGACGATCGAGCTGGAGTTGCCCGCAGTGACCACGCCGTCCGGCTTGAAGGCGGGCGCGAGCGACGCGAGCTTCTCGAGCGACGTCTCGCGGCGCGGCGTCTCGTCGACGGCGAAGAGCACGGCGGCGCCCGCTGCCCCGACCGTGACGGGCACGATCTCGCGCTCGAAGCGGCCCTCGTCGATCGCCGCGACGGCGCGCCGGTGCGACTCCAGCGAGTACGCGTCGAGCTGCTCGCGCGTGAGCCCCCACTCGTCGGCGATCACCTCGGCCGAGATGCCCTGCGGCACGATCGGCCAGCGCTCGCCGATCTTCTCGTTGACGCCCGACCAGCCGGCGGCGCCGAGGTTCGAGCCCATCGGCACTCGCGTCATGTGCTCCACGCCGGCGGCGACGACGACGTCGAGGTGACCGGCCCTGATCGCCGCCGCCCCGTTGTAGGCGGCCTGCAGAGACGACCCGCACTGCCGGTCGACCGTCGTCGCGGTCACCGCCTCCGGCCAGCCAGCGACGAGGGCCGCCACGCGACCCACGTTCAGCGCCTGCTCGCCGACCTGGGTCACGCACCCCATCTGCACGTCCTCGACCATGTCGGGGTCGAGGTCGATCCGCTCGACCAGGCCGTTCAGCACCTGCGCCGCGAGGTCGTCGGCGCGCAGGTCTGCGAGGGAGCCGTGTCGCTTGCCGATCGGGCTACGGACGGCGTCGACGATCAAGGCTTGCGGCACGACCGGATTCTAGCCCCTGGCCGTGTCCCGCCTGGCGTGCGGAGCCTCGGGCTTGAGGAAGACAGAGGCCCGTCGGGGCGCTGGGCCGGTCGGGGTCGAGGCGTAGCCCGGGGAGCTGCTCGAGGGCCGCACCGAGGGGGGACACGCGGCCGCCGCGGCGGCGACGAGCGAGGCGTGCGGGTCTCCGTCGAGCGCGCGCTCGACCGCTGCTCGGAGCGCGGCGAAGGCCGCCGCTCCCCTCCCGTCGTCACCGACGCTCCGACCGGGAACGCCTGGTTGCGATCGACGGTGCCGGGACGCCGACAGTCTCGTAGACTCCCCGCATGACGGCAGCGGTCGTGGAGCGCGGTCTCTACCTCGACGGCGAGTGGGTGGAGACCGGCGAGTGGCTGGAGGTGCGGTCGCCCTACGACGGCTCGCTCGTGGGACGCGTCGCGCGGGGCGGCGCCGTCGAGGCGCGGACGGCCGTGGACGCCGCAGCGGCGGCGATGCGCGAGCCGCTGCCGGCGCACAAGCGGGCGGAGGTCCTCGTGCGGGTAGCCGGCGCGCTCGGCCGTCGCGCGGACGAGGCGGCACGGCTGATCTCCGCCGAGGCCGGCAAGCCGCTGAAGGCGGCACGCGTCGAGGTCGCGCGCGCCATGTCCACGTACACGATGTCCGCCGTCCAGGCACGGACGCTCGCCGGGCAGGTGGTGCCGATGGACGCGTCGCAGGCCGGCGAGGGGAAGATGGCGATCACGCTGCGCCTGCCGATCGGGGTCGTCGGCGCGATCTCCCCGTTCAACTTCCCGCTCAATCTGGTCGCCCACAAGATCGCTCCTGCGCTCGCCGCGGGGTGCGCGGTCGTGCTCAAGCCCGCCTCGCAAACGCCGCTCGCCGCGCTGTTCCTGGCCGAGCTCGAGGCGGACGCGGGGTTGCCGCCGGGCTGGCTCAACGTCGTCGTCGGGCCCGCCGCGGAGATCGGCGACGTCCTCGTCGACGACGAGCGCGTGCGACTGATCACGTTCACGGGGTCGGGGTCGGTGGGCTGGAAGCTCCGGGAGCGGGCGGCGAGGAAGAAGGTCGGCCTCGAGCTCGGGAACGCGACCCCCGTGATCGTCCAGGGTGACGCGGACGTCGAGGACGCCGCCGCTCGCTGCGCCGCCAACGCGTTCTCCTTCGCCGGTCAGAGCTGCATCTCGGTGCAGCGCATCTACGTCCAGCGCGACGTCTACGACGCCTTCAAGGGCGCCTTCCTCCCGCGCGTGCAGGCGCTCACCGTGGGCGACCCGGCCGACGAGGAGACCGACGTCGGCCCACTGATCTCCCCTGCCGAGCGCGATCGCGTGCTGGCGTGGGTCGAGGAAGCGGTGGCCCAGGGCGGCACGCTGCTGGCGGGCGGCTCGCTCGACGGCGGGCTGCTCCGCCCCACGGTGATCGAGACGCCCTCCGCCGACGCGAAGCTCTCGTGCGAGGAGGCCTTCGGCCCCGTGTGCACCCTCCAGCCGTACGACACGCTCGACGAGGCGATCGCGCTCGCCAACGGCACCCGGTACGGGCTGCAGGCCGGCATCTTCACGCGCGACCTCGCCACCGCGCTTCGTGCCGGAGCGGAGCTCGAGTTCGGCGGCGTCACGGTGAACGAGGCGCCCACGTTCCGCGCCGACCAGATGCCGTACGGCGGCACCAAGGACTCGGGCAACACGAAGGAGGGCCCGGCCTGGGCGGTGCGCGAGATGACCGAGGAGCGGCTCGTCGTCGTTCAGCTCTAGGCCGGAGCCCGCTCGCCGGCGGGGGCCGACGGTCGCGCCGACTATCGTGTCGGCGTGCCGATCTTCTCCCGACGGCCCCCGGCTCCGAGCGCGAGCGACCTGCGTCGCGAGCGGCGCGCGCTGCTGCAGCTGAGAGAGGAGCGGCTGCGCGACCTCGGCGGGCTCACGCTCGAGATGTACCGGCGCGACCACTTCAACGAGGAGCTGGTGCTCGAGCGCTGCGCCGAGCTGGTGGCGATCGAGGCGCGCGCGTCCGAGATCGACGCGATGCTCGCCGGCGCCCGCGGGCTGCGGAAGCGCCCCGGCACGATCTGCGCGTGCGGCGCGCCGGTGCTGATCGGCGCCCGCTACTGCCCGAGCTGCGGCCGCCTCGTCGAGGAGGCCTCCGAGCAGGCCGAGGCGTCGGCGGAGGCGGCCGCCGAGTGACGAGCGCGGCGGCGTCCGGCTGCCCGCGCTGCGGGGCCGGCCTCGCGCGAGGCCAGGAGTACTGCCTCGAATGCGGCCTGCGGGTGCCGGGGCCGGGACGCTTCGGTGCGCTTCCGATCGAGCCACGCCACCTGCTCGCGCCGCTGGCGGCGCTCGGGGTGGTCGCCGTCGCGGGGGCCGCGCTCGCGATCTGGGCGACGCACGAGCCCGATCGAACGCTCGACGTCGCCACGGCCACCGGGGGGAGCGTCGCCGTCGCCGCCCCGGAGGGGCCCTCGGAGCCGGCGCCCGCAGCGTGGCCCGCCGACACGGACGGCTGGACGGTCGTCCTGCTGTCCGTCCCCAAGGTGCGTGGCCGCGCGGTCGCCCTGCAGGCCGCCCGCGACGCACGGGCCAAGGGGCTGCAGGGCGTCGGCATCGTCGACTCGTCGCGCTTCCCGAGCCTGCAACCGGGCTACTGGATGGTGTTCGCCGGCCGCTTCACGAGCGAGCCCGAGGCCACGAGCCGGCTGCAGCGCGCGCGAGGTGTGTCGAAATCGGCCCGTGTGCAGCGGATTGCCAGCTGATCCGTCTGCTGGCTGGGCAACGCTTGTGCGCCGCTTGTGACACGAACCGGAAGAGGCTACACTGACCTTCCGGGACCGGCGGATCGTGCTTCGAGCCGCTTCCCACCACGGATCACGTCAGGGAGTGCGAGCGGTCGAGATGGAAGAGCAGGTCGCGCAGCTACAAGCCTGCATGTACCAGTACTCACGAGCGATCTATCGCTCCGTGAAGGATCTCATCGATCCGTACGCGGACCGGCAGACGCGCCTCGCGTACCGGCGCACGGTGCTGCGTGAGTGCGAGCAGACGGTGGAGCGCCTCGCGGCCGACCCGCACTACTTCGCGCGGCCCGACCGGGCCCTGTTCCAGGACATCCGCCGGTACTTCCCGATCACCGCGCAGGCGCAGGTGGCGTGGGCCGTCCGCGAAGGCGTCGGCGCCGCGATGTCGTTCATCAGGGCGCAGGTGGAGGCCGGTCTCTTCGACGGCGGCGTCGCCCGCTGCAAGGCGACGACCCGGAAGGGCAAGGCGTGCCAGCGCACGCCGCTCCCCGGGCGCGACTACTGCCCGTCGCACCAGCATCTCGAGCGCTCGGTCGCCCGCGCAGCCGCGGCTGCGTAGCACGCCCTCACCGCCTCGCAGCGTGCCCTACCGTCGCCCCGACGCGCGGCCTCCCGCTCGGGCCACGATCGTCTAGGCTCGCGGAGTGTCGCACGACGCCGACAAGCTGATCCGCCAGCTCTCGCTGGTCGCCTTCCTGATGGCGGAGCGGCGCCCGCTCACCGCGCGCGACGTGAAGGGCAACGTGGAGGGGTACTCGGAGATGTCGGACGAGGCGTTCGCGCGCCGCTTCTACTCCGACCGTGCAGAGCTGACCGCGCTCGGCGTGCCGCTCCACTCGCAGCGGGACGAGTT
>JAOUEK010000473.1 GCA_029858755.1 Thermoleophilia bacterium | reverse complement strand
CGCACGCTGCGATCGACGAGCTCGTGGGCGCGCACGGAGTCGCCGTGGTCGCCGGCGGCTCGGGGCTCTACCTGCGCGCCGCGCTCGCCGAGCTCGCGGTGCCTCCGGCACCGGCTCCCGGTGCCCGCGAGCGGCTCGAGCGCGAGGTTCGAGACGACCGGGGCGCGGCCTGGGAACGGCTCTCAGCGCTCGACCCGTCCGCGGCCGCCGCCGTCCACGCGAACGACCGTCGCCGGCTGGTGAGGGCGCTGGAGCTGGCCGAGGTCGGCTCGACGCTCGCGCCGGACAAGAGCCGCCTGTGGAGCACGGAGGTGCGGCGCCCGACGCTGATCGCAGGCCTCGACGTCGAGCCGCCAGTGCTCGAGCACCGGATCGTCGCACGGGCCGAGGCGATGCTCGCCGATGGCGTCGTCGACGAGGTACGCGAGGCGTTGCGCGGTCGCGTCTCACGCACGGCGGAGGCGGCGCTCGGCCTCCGCGAGCTCTCCACGCTGCCGGAGGACGAGGCCCTCCGGCTCCTCGTGCAGCGCACCCGCCGCTACGCGGCGTACCAGCGCAAATGGATGCGCCGGATCCCGGGTCTCGTGCTGGTCGACGGCCGGCTGGCCCCGGCTGACTCCGCGGCCGCGATCGCGGCCCTTGCCGCCGCACCGCCGCGGTAGCCTCTCCGCGTGCGCTTCGAGAAGTGGGAGGCCCTCGGCAACGCCTACCTCCTGGTCGAGCAGCCGCAGGCGGGCTCACTCGCGCCGGAGCGTGTGCGGCTCCTCTGCGACGTGCGTGCCGGCATCGGCTCCGACGGCGTGCTCGAGATCACCTCTCGTGACGGGACGCGTGCCTCGGTGGTGATCTGGAACCCCGACGGCTCGACCGCGGAGACGTCCGGGAACGGGCTCCGCATCGCGGCCGCGTGGCTCGCGCGTGAAAGTGGCTCCGGGGCCGTGACGCTGGAGTCGGCCGGACGACCGCATCCCGCCGAGCTCGTCGGCCCCGGGGTGGTGGAGATCGAGCTGGGCGCCGTCGCCGTCGGTGCGGAGGAGCGGGTCGAGGTCGACGGCGAGTCGCTCGTGCTGACACCCGTGTCGGTGGGCAACCCGCACGCCGTCGTCCGGCGTGAGCTGCTCCAGCGTGACGAGCTCCTGCGGCTCGGGCCGGCGCTCGAGCGGCATCGGCGGTTCCCGCAGCGGACGAACGTGCAGCTCGTCCACCCGTCCGGGCCACACGCCGTCGACGCGCTCGTGTGGGAGCGGGGGGCGGGGGAGACGACTGCGTCGGGCTCGTCCGCGGTCGCCGTCGCGGCCTGTGCGGTCGCCCGCGGATGGTGCGGGTCGCCGGTGACGGTGAGGCTGCCCGGAGGAGCGCTGACCGTCCGCCTGGCGGGCGACCTCGCCACGCTCGTCGGCCCCGTGGCCTTCGTGGCCGCGGGCGAGACGGACCTCTAGGCAGAGCGCCCCCGCAGTCGTACCATGCTGTGCATGGGGAGAGTCGCCCTCGTCGCGACCATCGTTGCCCTCGCCGCAGTCGGGGTGGCGTCGGCCGCACCCTGGCGCTCCCTGGAGGCGGAAGGGGTGGCGGTGCGGCTGCCGCCGGGCTGGGATCAGGTGATCCCGGGGCCCGGAACCTCGAACGGCGACGCCGACACGGTGCTCGTCGCCGGCACCGACGGAGTGCAGGCCCGCAAGACGCCCTGTCTCGTGGCCTCGTACCGCATCCCGGCGGACGGCGCGGCCGTCGTCGTGATCGGCCGCAGCGGGGCGCCGTCGGCGGCGATCCCACGCGATCGCAGCGAGCTGCAGGAGCTGAAGCTGCAGCGCGAGTACCTCTCGTGCTTCGACGGCCGTGCCGGCGTCGCGCAGATCGCGCTCGGTGGGCGGACGTACCAGGTGAACGTGATGGTCGGGGATCGCGCCAGCGCGCTCGTCGTCGTGCAGGCGCTCGCCGTGGCACGCTCGTTCGGGCTCGCGACCGAGTAGTCTCGACCGCGTGATCGACCACGTCACGCTGCGCGTCTCCGACCTGGCGGCGAGCAAGCGCTTCTACTCGACCGTGCTCGCGCCGCTCGGGCACGAGCTGAGCTGGGAGAGCGAGGAGTGGGGGTGGGCGATGTGGGGCGACTTCTCGATCGCGGCGGACGGCAGGCCGGTGACCCGGGACGCGCACGTGGCGTTCGCGACTCGCTCGCGAGACGAGGTCGACGCCTTCCACAGGGCCGGCGTGGAGGCCGGGTACCGGGATCATGGGGCCCCGGGTGAGCGCCCGCACTACCACCCGGGGTACTACGGGGCGTTCCTGCTCGACCCTGACGGGAACAACGTCGAGGCGGTCTTCCACGACCGCCCGGCCGCGTAGCGGTTCCTCAGACGGCGATCTCGAACTCGCGGAGCACGTCGTTCAAGGACGTCTTGCGGTCCGTCGACGCGCTGCG
>JAOUEK010000472.1 GCA_029858755.1 Thermoleophilia bacterium | reverse complement strand
CGATCCGATGTAGCGCGGAGCTCGCACACCACCACACCAACTCCGGGAGGGGTCAGATGAGAAGAAGAGTCTGGATGGCAGCGACAGCGGCGGCGCTCTGCGCGGTCGCCGTCGCATCGGGGATCGCCACCGGTGCGACGTCCGGCGGCCTGGGCGTCGTGTCCTTCAGCGCGACGTATTCCGGCAAGGCCACGGTCAAGGTGGCGGACGACGTGGCCGACATCTCGGCCCAGGGAACCGGAACTGGCACGGTGATCGGCGCGAGCGCGATCTCCGGCAAGGGGAAGGGCGACACGACGAAACAGCCCTGCGTGCCCTTCACGGGCACCGGGGAGATGAGCGCGAACAACGGCTCGGCGACGCTGCAGTTCACCGTTCCGGCCGGCTCGAGCGCATGCGGTGACGAGCCCGGGAAGATCTTCAGCGTCTCGGGGCGCGCGAACGTCACCGGCGGCACGGGTGCGCTCGCCGGGGCCACCGGCTCGCTGAAGATGACCGGCGTCTACGACCGCGGTGCAGGGACGTTCCAGATCAAGTTCAGCGGCCAGCTGACGACGAGCGGCGGGGGCGGCACCGTCGCGCCGGCCAAGACGGTGCTGCGGATCTCGGGCGGCCTAAAGAACCAGCTCAGGTTCTCGAAGAAGGCGCTCACGGCGAAGGCCGGCCTGGTCACGATCATCATGAAGAACGTCTCGGGCGCGCCTCACAACGTCGCCATTCGGAACGGGACGACCGCCAAGAGCAAGCTCATCGCCAAGGGCAAGGTCGTGAAGAAGGGGAAGACGTCTGTCGTCAAGGCGACGCTGAAGAAGGGGAAGTACCGCTTCGCGTGCACGGTGCCGGGCCACGAGGCGGCCGGCATGTGGGGCATCCTCACCGTGAAGTAGGAGGGATCGAGCCGAGGGGCGGGCGAGCTGCGAGCCGCCCGCCCCTCGTCGAGCCTCGGTGCTCAGGAGCCCGGCCTCGCGGCCCCAGCTGGCTCCACGTTGGCGTTCCGGCGGAAGAGGTTCCCCGGGTCGAGGCGAGCCTTGAGTCGCGCCAGTCGCTCGTAGTTGGCTCCGTGACTGGCGCGAACGAGCGCCTGGCCCTCCTCGAGGAAGCCCGGGAAGTTGAGGTACGCGCCTCCGCTCGCATGCTCCTCGAGGGCGGCCAGAACATGGCGCGCCCAGGCGACGTTGGCGGCGTCGTCCGCCGGGTCCTCCCAGTTCGCCTCCGGGTTGACGACGTACCTGCCACCACGCCCGGAGAACGCGGTCGCTCCCTCGGCGACACCGGCGATCGCGCCACCGTTCAGCCAGACATCGATCGTCGAGTGCTTCGACGGCGCGCGGCGCACTTGCTCGACCAGCACGTCCACGGCGACAGCAGGGAGGGCGGGCAGGTTCGCGGACTTCCAGTAGTAGCGATGTCCCGCCGGGTAGTCCGGGTCGTAGACCTGCTGGACGTCGACGAACGGCATGCGGCCCGAGAGGTCGGCGAGCGGCTCGGCGAGCTCCCGCAGCGGCTGTAGGGCGAGCTCGCCCTCGCCGGCCGGGCCGGCGTACACGCCGAGCACTGCGACGAACGGCGCCTCGTGGATCTCCGCCGGGAAGTCATCGAGTGGCGGGACGTGGCCGAGGACGGCGATCGTGCTCACGTCGTCGCCGGCTGCGAGCACGATGCGCTCGTGCTCGGCGAGCACGCCGCGCGCATGCTCCAGCGGGAACAGCGTGAACGCGAAGAAGACCTCGGGGCCGAGCGGGTGGGCCTCGAACTCGAGCTCGGTGACGACGCCGAAGTTGCCACCGCCGCCGCGGAGGCCCCACAGCAGCTCCGGATCGGTCTCGGCGTCGACGCGAAGGATCTCACCCGCTGCTGTCACGAGCTCGGCGCCGACGAGGTTGTCGCACGTGAGCCCCCACTTCCGCCGCAGCCAGCCGAGGCCACCACTGAGCGTGAGCCCGGCGACACCGGTCTCGCTGACGACGCCCGCGGGTACGACGAGGCCGTGCGCCTGCGTTGCCGCATCGAGGTCGCGGAGCGTCGCGCCGCCCCCGACGCGGGCGCGGCGGGTCGCCGGGTCGACGACGACGCCGTTCAGCGGCGACAGGTCGACGACGATCCCGCCGTCAACCGTCCCGAAGCCCGCCACGTTGTGGCCCCCACCGCGCACGGCGAGCGGCAGGCCGGTCCGTGCCGCGACCAGCACCGTCTCCGTGACGTCCGCCGTGGACGCACAGCGGGCGATCGCCGCCGGGCGAAGGTCGATCATGCCGTTCCAGACACGGCGCGCCTCCTCGAACTCGGCGTGGCCCGGCCGCACGAGCTCGCCGGAAAGCGCGAGCTCGAGCGCGTCGAGTGCGGCGGACGTGGTGCCGGTGGTCGTCGATGTCATCCTGGCTCCTCTCCTAACAGACGGACTAGTTGGTCTGCTTATAACAAAC
>JAOUEK010000471.1 GCA_029858755.1 Thermoleophilia bacterium | reverse complement strand
GGAGATCGCACGGCTCAAGCTGGCGACGATGGGCGTCGCGATCGACACGCTGACCGAGGAGCAGGCGCACTACCTCTCGAGCTGGGACGAGGGGACGTAACGACCCGGGGCGACGACCCCGGGCTGTGCGAGATGAGCGACCTCGAGCCGCACCGGATCGTCCGGCTGGAAGAGGACGCCGTGGTCGTCCTCGACCAGCGCCGGCTGCCCGCGGAAGAGCGCGAGCTGCGGTGCCGCACGGCTGCCGAGGTGGCGGAGGCGATCGAGGCGCTCGCGGTCCGCGGCGCTCCGGCGATCGGAGTCGCCGCGGCCTACGGGCTCGCGCTCGCCGCATCGTCCGGGGAGGATGTGGACGCGGCCTACGAGCTGCTCGTCCGCTCGCGACCGACGGCGGTCAACCTCCGCTGGGCGCTCGACGAGATGCGCTCCGACCCGTCGCCCGCGCGCGCCCGACGCATCCACGAGGACGAGGTCGCCCGCTGTCAGGCGATGGGTGCACACGCCGTGCCGCTGTTCCCGCCCGGAAGCCGGGTGCTCACGCACTGCAACGCGGGGGCGCTCGCGACCGGCGGCTACGGCACGGCGCTCGGGGCGATCCGCGCCGCCTGGGAGCGCGGGCTCGTGCGCCACGTCCGGGTGGGTGAGACCCGGCCCCTGCTGCAGGGCGCGCGACTCACGGCCTGGGAGCTCGAGCAGCTGGGCATCCCGCACGCCGTCCTCGTCGACTCAGCCGCGGGAGCCCTGATCGCGCGGGGGGAGGTCGACCTCGTCGTCACCGGGGCCGACCGGATCGCGGCCAACGGTGACACCGCGAACAAGGTCGGCACCTACCCGCTGGCCGTCGTGGCCGCCCGGCACGGCGTGCCGCTGGTCGTCGTCGCGCCCACGACGACGCTCGATCCGAGCCTCGCGTCGGGCGGCGCGATCCCGATCGAGGAACGCGACCCGCGGGAGGTCACGTCGCGCTTCCCGGCTGTCAACCCCGCCTTCGACGTCACCCCCGCCGAGCTCGTGCACGCGATCGTCACCGAGCACGGGGTACACAGGCCGCCGTACGCAGACACGCTGCCGCGGCAGCTCGCGGTGGTGCGGTGAGCGCGCTCGACGGGGTCGACCCCGAGACGCGGGAGCTGCTCGAGCGCTACGGCTTCGACTCCGCCCGCTTCGAGGAGCTCCGTGGCCGTGTGGCCTCTGGCGCGCTCTCACCGGCGTCGAACGCGGTCGCCGGAGAGGTCGAGCCTCCGCGCGAGGGGGACGTCGACATCGTGCCCTCGCCGGGAGCCCCGGCCTACGCCGAGGCCCGAGCCGCCGGCCTCGACGCGCTGCGCCGGGGCCGTGTCGCCTCCGTCGTGCTCGCCGGAGGCATGGCGACCCGGTTCGGGGGCATGGTCAAGGGAGTCGTCGAGGCCCACGCCGGACGCAGCTTCCTCTCGTGGAAGCTCGGCGAGACCGCCCGGCTGGCGGTCGGGCTGGGCGTCGAGATCCCGACTGCGCTGATGACGAGCTTCTCCACCGACGAGGAGACCCGCGCGCATGTCCGAGGCCTCGACGTCCCGGAGCCGATCTGGTTCTCGCAGTCCGTGTCGCTGCGGCTGGAGCGGGACGGGTCGATGTTCCTGGACGCCGGCGGGAGCCCGTCGCCGTATGCTCCGGGGCACGGCGACCTCGTCGACGCGCTCCGCGACTCCGGCACGGTCGCCGCGCTGCGCAAGCGGGGCGTGGACGTCGTCTGCGTGTCGAACGTCGACAACCTGGGCGCCCGGCTCGACCCGGTGGTGATCGGCGCGCACCTGCTCGGCGGGGTGGCGATGACGTGCGAGGTCGCGCGCAAGGAGGGGGACATGGGAGGGGCGCCGGCACGGGTCGAGGGGCGGCTCGTCCTGCTCGAGACGCCGCGCTTTCCGCCCGGCTTCGACCACGACCGGATCACGGTCTTCAACACCAACACTGCCACCATCGACCTGCGGGTCTTCGACGACCGCCACGACCTGTCGTGGCTCTACGTGGAGAAGAAGGTCGACGGCCGGGCCGCCGTGCAGCTCGAGCGCCTCTACCACGAGCTCGCCTCGTTCGTGCCCGCCGGCTTCCTCGAGGTGCCCCGGAGCGGCCCGCGCGGCCGGTTCCTCCCGATCAAGACCCCCGCGGACCTCGAGCGCTCGCAGCCCCTGCTCGCCGAGTTGCTCGCCGCCTCGCCGCTCGACGGCTAGCCTCGCGGGGCCGCCGGGTAGCGCGCGACGGCAGCGAGCCCGCCGGCGGGGGCGTCCTCCAGCGTCAGCGTGCCGCCGTCGACCTCGACGAGGCGCCGTGCGATGGCGAGCCCGAGGCCGGAGCCGGCGGATGAGGGGCCACGCCAGAAGCGGTCGAACGCGCGCACCTTGCCCTCTTCGGAGAGGCCGGGGCCGTCGTCGCGCACGCAGATCTCGACCTCCCGCC
>JAOUEK010000470.1 GCA_029858755.1 Thermoleophilia bacterium | reverse complement strand
GTGGATGTATCCCTCGTAGTCGCCGACCCGGAACTTGCGGCCCACCTCGGTGCGGTCCTCCGGGAGGCGCCGCCGCTGCGGCACGTGCACCGCGGCGGGGGCGAGACCCGCGATCGCCTGCACCGAGACGCCGCTTCGGTCCTTCGACCCGGACAGCGGCTGCGCGACCTTGCAGTTGTCGCGGTAGATCGCGATCGCCTTCACGCCGAGCTGCCACGCCTCGACCAGGAGCTGGGAGATCTCCTCCACCGTGGTCTGCTCCGGCAGGTTCACGGTCTTCGAGATCGCGCCCGAGATGAACGGCTGGACGGCGCCCATCATCTTCACGTGGCCCGTGTAGTGGATCGCGCGCTCGCCGATCGCGCAGTCGAACACCGGATAGTGCTCGGCCTTCAGGTACGGCGCGCCCACCACCGTGTTGCGCTCGTCGATGAAGGCCACGATCTCGTCGACCTCGCCCGGCGCGTAGCCGAGCTCGTGCAGCGCCATCGGCACCGTCTTGTTGACGATCGTGATCTCGCCGCCGCCGACCAGCTTCTTCGACTTCACGAGCGAGAAGTCGGGCTCCACGCCGGTCGTGTCGCAGTCCATCATGAAGCTGATCGTCCCGGTGGGCGCGAGCACCGTGGCCTGCGCGTTGCGGAACCCGCTCACCTCGCCGAGGTCGAGCGCCTCGTCCCACGCGCGCCGCGCCGCCGTCAGCAGCTCCTCGGCCACGCTGTTCGCATGGTCGATGTTCCCGACCGCCGCGCGGTGCTTCGCGATCACGCCGATCATCGCCGCCGCATTCGGCTGGTAGCCGGCGAACGGCCCCATCCGCTTCGCCACCTCGGCGGACTTGCGGTAGGCGCGACCGGTCATCAGGGCCGTGATCGCCGCCGCGAACGCGCGGCCGGCGTTCGAGTCGTACGGCAGCCCCTCGGCCATCAGCAGTGCGCCGAGGTTGGCGTAGCCGAGGCCGAGCTGCCGGTAGGCGAGAGCGTTGCGGCCGATCTCGGGAGTCGGGTACGAGGAGTAGCCGACCACGATCTCCTGTGCGAGGAACATCACGTCCACCGCGTGCTCGAACGCGTCGACATCGAAGGTGCCGTCCTCGCGGCGGAACTTCATCAGGTTCAACGAGGAGAGGTTGCACGCCGAGTCGTCGATGTGCATGTACTCGGAGCACGGGTTCGACGCGTTGATCCGGCCCGTGTTCGGGCACGTGTGCCACGCGTTGATCGTGGTGTCGTACTGCACGCCCGGGTCGGCGCACTCCCATGCGGCTGCGGCGATGTCCTTGAGCAGCGCGCGCGCGTCGACGGTCTCGATCACCGTGCCGTCGGTGCGGGCGGTCAGGTTCCACTCCTTGCCCTCGACGACCGCCTCCATGAACGCGTCGGTGACCCGCACCGAGTTGTTCGCGTTCTGGTACTGGATCGACGCCCAGTCGGCCGAGTCGAGCGTCATGTCGTAGCCGGCCGCCTCGAGCACGCGGGCCTTGCGCTCCTCGCGTGCCTTGCACCAGATGAACTCCTCGACGTCCGGGTGGTCGACGTCGAGCACGACCATCTTCGCCGCCCGCCGCGTCTTGCCGCCCGACTTGATCGTCCCCGCGGACGCGTCGGCGCCGCGCATGAAGGACACCGGGCCGGAGGCGTACCCACCCTTCGACAGCTGCTCCTTCGAGGAGCGCAGCCGCGAGAGGTTGAGGCCGGAGCCGGAGCCGCCGCGGAAGATGATCCCCTCGCGCCGGATCCAGTCGAGGATCGACTCCATCGAGTCCTCGATCGAGAGGATGAAGCACGCCGAGCACTGCGGCCGCTCCTCGAAGCCAACGTTGAACCAGACCGGCGAGTTGAACGAGGCGATCTGGTTGACCAGGATCGCCTTCAGCTCGGCCTCGAAGGTGTCGGCCTCCTCGTCCGTCGCGAAATACCCGCCCTGACGGCCCCAGCCGCCGATCGTGTCGACGATGCGGCCGATCATCTGCTTCACGGAGCGCTCGCGGTCGGGCGAGGACATGCGCCCGCGGAAGTACTTCTGCGCGACGATGTTCGTCGCCGTCTGCGACCAGAACTTCGGGAACTCGACGTTGCGCTGCTCGAACGCCGGCGCCCCCTTGCCGGGGATCAGCGCGTCACGGAGCTCCCATTCGATCTCGTCGAACGGGTCGCGTCCCGGGATCGTGAAGAAGCGGCGTGGCGCGACGCTCGCCTCCCCGTCCACCACCGTGTTGACGGGCTCCTCCTGCGCCGCCTGCGGCGCTTGCGTCACGTCTTTCGCGGTTGCCATAGCCGTCCTCTCGAGCCGATGCGCTTGTCAGTGCCGTGATCTCGTCCCACGAGCGGGCCGCTCAGGGTAGGACGCGCCTCGGCTGGACCAAAAACCCGCAATTTGCAGGCTTTTCCGCAGCAGCCTGCACGGCTGGATTGTAGCCGCTCCGGCGAGCCGCGC
>JAOUEK010000469.1 GCA_029858755.1 Thermoleophilia bacterium | reverse complement strand
ATCGGCTCGTCGCCGAGCGGCTCGATCGCGATCAGCGCCACGTGCAGGATCTCGTGCCCGAGCGCCGTGAGCCGCGTCCCGAGCTCGCGCTCCTGGCCCTGCGGCCGCGTGAGCAGGATGCGTGCCATCACCTGGCGGCTTGCGACGGTCCCGTCCCGAGCCCCCACCCACCCGCGGGGTTGCCGACGATAGCGGTCGCTGCGTCACGTGGCCGTGCCGGCTGTGTGCCGACTTCGCACCAGCCGCGCGACGAGCCCGGCATCACAGGTAGCGCCGGAGCTGGCCGGCGACCGTCTCGGGCTCGAGACCGGACCGCCGCTCGACCCAGCCGCCGTCCTCGTCGGCGACGAGCGCGGTCAGCACGTGCCCGTCGTGGTGCGCGGCCACCGGGGCCAGGCAGCCGCCGCCGATCAGGCCGACACAGCGACGCTCGATCTCGACGCGGCGTCTCGTCTCCGAGTCGTCGGCGGCTCGGACGAGGTGCTCCTCCCCGGCGCGCACCTGGAGGGCGACCGCACCCTGCCCTGCCTCCGGCAGCATCTCCTCGGGATCGAAGCGATGGTCGGCCTGCGCGCCGAGACCCAGGCGATCGAGCCCGCACGCGGCGAGCACGACGGCATCGAGACGCCGCTCCGTGCGCTTCCGGAGGCGCGTGTCGACGTTCCCTCGCAGCGGCTCGACGACGAGCGACGGCTCGAGCGCGAGCAGCTGCGCACGGCGGCGAGCTGACGCCGTTCCGACCCGCATTCCGGGCTTTACAGCAGGGGCACCGCAGAGCGCATCCCGAGGGTCCTCCCGCGAGGTGTACGCGCCGACGACGAGGCCGTCCATGTCGGTCGAGGTCATGTCCTTGGCGGAGTGGACGGCGACATCGATGCGATGGCCGAGCAGCGCTTCCTCGAGCTCCTTGACGAAGACGCCGCGTGCCCCGATCTCCCCGAACGGCCGTGTGCGGTCGCGGTCGCCGGATGTCGTGATCGGCACCAGCGCGATCTCGACCCCGGGGCGGCGCAGCGCAGCCGCTACGCGCTCGGCCTGGGTCAGCGCGAGCCTACTGCCGCGTGACCCGACGCGCAGCAGCACGACACGTGCGCCGTGAGATCGTCCGCGACTCGCCGCAGAGCCGCCGGGACGTGGGCCGGATGCGGACGAACGCCGTCGGCGCCTGCAGCGGTAGCGGCCTGCCCGATGCGATCGGCCGCGTCACCGCTCGTGATCCTCCTCGCCGAGCCCGAACAGATGGCGCACGACGTCAGCATAGATCACCCCGTCGGCTGCAGCCGCGGCCTCCTTCATACGCACCGTGGGCAGGTGCAGGAGCTTGTTCACGATCTGCGCGGTCATCGACTCCACGAGCTTGCGGTCGCTCTCCGGCAGGCGCTCGAGCCGCCCCTCCGCCTTGGCGAGCTCGGCCGAGCGGATCTCCTCGGCGCGCGCTCGGAGCGACGCGATCGCCGGCACCACGACGAGCGACGCCTGCCAGTCCTTGAAGCGCTCGGCCTCGCCGGCCACGATCTGCTCGGCGTGCGCCGCCTCCGCGCGACGCCCGCTGAGCGAGGCCTCCACCACTGCCTCGAGGTCGTCGATGTCGTAGACGAAGCACCCGTCGACTGCCGACAGCGCGGGGTCGACGTCACGCGGCACGGCGAGGTCGACGAACAGCAGCGGCCGGCCCCTGCGGGCACGCAGGGCCGAGACGACAGACGCGCCTTCGAGCACGAACCCGGGCGCGCTCGTCGACGCGACGACGACGTCGGCCTCGGCGAGCGCGTCTGTCAATGCGTCCAGCCCCACGGCGCGTGCGTCGAGGCGTCGGGCCACCTCCTCGCCGTGCGCCGCGGAACGGTTGGCGACGACTGCGACGGTCGCGCCGCGCGAGCGGAGGTTGCGTGCCGTGAGCTCGCTCATCCTCCCGGCCCCGACGAGCACCACGCGGCGGCCGTCGAGGTCGTCCAGCACCTGCTGCGCGAGCGCGGCGGCGGCGGCCGGAACCGATGCGGGGCTCTCGCCCACGGCGGTCTCGACGCGCGCGCGCCTGCCGGCATGGAGCGCGGTTCGGAACAGCCGGTCGAGGTGGGGGCCGGCCGCCCCCGCCTCGTACGCTTCCCTGACCTGTCCGAGGATCTCGCCCTCTCCGGGGACGAGTGAGTCGAGGCCCGCAGCGACGCGAAACAGGTGCAGCGCGGCAGACTCGTCGTGCAGCCGGTAGAGCACCGGCTCGAGAGCGGTGTGGTCGTCGCCGGCGAGCTGGAGCAGCGCCTCGACGGCTCGCTCCTCGAGTGGGAGGTCGTCGTCGGTGGCGAGGTAGAGCTCGGTGCGGTTGCAGGTGGAGAGCACGACGCTCTCGCATCCGCGTGCGAGCGACGCGGCCAGCGCGCGGGCGCCGTCCAGGTCGACGGCGACGCGCTCGCGGAGCTCGACGGGCGCCTGATGGTGGGAC
>JAOUEK010000468.1 GCA_029858755.1 Thermoleophilia bacterium | reverse complement strand
CTCGCCGGCGATCACCTCGACCGGCGGCATCAGGAGCGGCGGGTTGAGGTAGTGCGTCCCCACCGTGCGCTCCGGTGTCCCGATCGCCTCGCCGATCACGGTGATCGGGAGCGACGACGTGTTCGTGGCCACGATCGCGTCGGGGGCGGCAGCGAGCGCGACCGCGAGCACCGACACCTTCAGCTCGAGGTCCTCGGGCAGCGACTCGACGATCAGGTCGGCGCCGTCCGCGGCCTCACCGGGCCCGGCTGCCGTCGTGATCCTTCCCGAGGCGGCCTCCACGTCGGCCGGCGAGCCGAGCCCTTCGTCGCGCAGCAGCGCCAGCCCTGCAGCGACGCGCTCCCGCACACGCTGCTCGTCCCGCGAGTGCAGTCGCACGTCGTGGCCGCCCAGCGCGTACTCGCACCCGATCTGGGAGCCCATCAGACCCGCGCCGACGATCGCCACGCGCACGAGTCGTAGTATCGTCGTACAGCTTGGACGGGCGCGTCGCCATCGTCACGGGAGCAGGCTCCGGCATCGGCGAGTCGACCGCTCGGCTGCTCGCGGAGCGGGGCCTCGCGGTCGCGCTGGTGGGCAGGCGTCGCTCGCGTCTCGACGAGGTCGTGGCCGACGTCGCCGCCACGGGCGGGCGTGCGCTCGCTGTCACCGCCGACCTCGCCCACCGGGACGCTCCACGCGCGATCGTCGAGCAGGTGCTGGCCGAGCTCGGCCACGTCGACGTGATCGTCAACAACGCCGCGAGCTTCCGGCTGAAGACGGTCGAGGAGTTCACGCTGGACGACTTCGACGACCACGTCGCCGTCAACGTCCGAGCCGCGTACTTCCTCGTTCAGGCTGCGCTCCCGTCGCTGCGGGCGTCGGAGGGCGCCGTGGTGGTCAACGTGTCCTCGGCGGCTGCCGTGATGTACCGCCGGGGGCAGACGGTGTACGGGCTCACCAAAGCGGCGCTCGAGCACCTGACGATGAACATGGCCGCGGAGCTGGCGCCCGACCGCATCCGCGTCGCCTGCGTCCGGCCGGGACCCGTGGCGACCGAGATCCACACGGCAGTCGCGGATCCCGAGGCGAGGCTGCGCGAGCTCGGCTCGCTCGTGCCGCTCGGCCGCGTCGGGGAGCCCGTGGAGATCGCGCGCTGGATCGGCCACCTCGTCGACCGGGAGGCCGGGTGGGTGACGGGCTCGGTGCTGACGATCGACGGCGGCCGGATCCTCGGCCCCCCGGGGGCCTGATGTCGTGCGCGTGACCGCAGTCGACACCGTGGTCGTCAACGCACGGCTGCGGAACTGGGTGTTCGTCAAGGTGTCGACCGACGAGGGGCTCGTGGGCTGGGGCGAGGCGTCCCTCGAGTGGAAGACACAGGGTGTCGTCGGCGCCGTGCGAGACCTGTCGGACATCGTCGTCGGCGAGGACCCGTTCCGCGTCGAGCATCTCTGGCAGGCGATGTTCCGGCAGCAGTTCTGGAAGGGCGGCGTGGTCACGATGTCCGCGATCAGCGGCATCGACCAGGCGCTCCACGACGTCAAGGCGAAGGCGCTCGATGTGCCGCTCTACGAGCTCCTCGGCGGCCGCGTGCGCGACCGCGTGCGCCTGTACGACCATCTCGGCGGCGGTGACGCGACCGCCGTCTACGACGACGCCACCGAGGCGTCGTTCGCCGCACGGGCGCGGGAGAGCGTCGCCGACGGGTTCACCGCGCTCAAGATCCTCGCCGTCCCGGTCAGCCGGCCGCTCGAAGGCGCGGCCGCGGTGGGGCGTGCCGAGGCCCTGATGGGAGCCGTGCGGGCCGCCGTCGGCCCCGACGTCGACGTGATGGTCGACCTGCACGGGAGGACGACGGCTGCCGCGGCGATCCGCTACGGGCACGCGCTCGCACCGTTCGAGCCCTGGTTCCTGGAGGAGCCCGTACAGCCGGGGAACGTCGACGCCCTCGTCGAGGTGGCGAGGGCGCTCCCGATCCCGATCGCCACCGGGGAGCGGCTGGTCACGCGCTGGGAGTTCCAGGAGCTGTTCGCGAAGCGGGCGTGCGCGGTGGCCCAGCCGGACGTCTGCCACTGCGGCGGGATCGCGGAGGTGAAGCGGATCGCGGCGATGGCGGAGGTCGCGTTCGTGGCGATGGCGCCGCACAACCCGCTCGGGCCGATCGCGACCGCGGTCAACGTCCACGTGGCCCTCGCCACTCCGAACTTCCTGATCCAGGAGGTGATGCGCTCCGACGTGCCGTGGCGCGACGAGGTCGTCGACGCCCCCTTCCAGATCGTGGACGGTCACGTGCTGCCGCCGACCCGGCCCGGCATCGGCGTCGAGGTCGACGAGGAGGCCGCGGCACGGTATCCGTACGCTCCGGAGCTCCCCGCCCGCGAGTTCCACGACGACGGCTCCGTGGCGGACTGGTAGCGGTGCCGCTCGACCCCCAGGCCCGCGCCTGGCTGGACGCGGCGGCGGCGGCGGGCG
>JAOUEK010000467.1 GCA_029858755.1 Thermoleophilia bacterium | reverse complement strand
AGCGCTCGGAGCGCTCGTCGCCAGCGGCGTGCTCGCTGCGTGCAGCGGCGGCACGCCGGAGCCGGGAGATGCGTTCGCGTACGACGCGTCCGCACCACGCGACGTCGTCGACAGCGGCGTCGTCAACGCACCGTACCCGGTCGCGGTGCACGAGCTCTCCTACCGATCCGGCGACGACCGCGTGGAGGCGTACCTCGCGGTGCCGCCCGGCGCAGGAGCCCGCCCTGCCGTGCTCTACCTCCACGCGGCGCGCAGCGACCGCACACAGCTGCTGCAACCGGCGCTGTGGCTGGCGGCCCGCGGCGTCGTGACGATGACGATCACCGCCCCGTCGATCCAGGACGAGCCCGCGGATCTCCCTCCCCGCGAGGCGCTCGAGCGCTACGCCTCACAGGCGGCTCGTGACGTGATCGCTGCTCGCAGGGCACTCGACCTCCTCGCCGCCCGCTCCGACGTCGACCCGGAACGCCTCGGAGTGGTCGGCTGGAGTGCGGGCGGCCGCGCGGCAGCGATCCTCGCGGGTGTCGATTCCCGGGTACGGGCCGCCGTGCTGCTCGCACCCGGCGCCGCACCCGTGTCCGAGTTCGTGGCTGCTGCTCCGAAGGACCTCCGCGTGGCAGTCGAGGAGACGATGAGCCGCATCGACCCGTTCGCGGCGATCGCGCGCGCGCCGGCGGGCGGGGTGCTCGTCCAGGCCGGTCGGGAAGACGAGGTCGTCCCGCGGGGTGCGACCGAGGCGCTCGTCGCGTCCGCCCCGCCGGCAACCGAGCTCCGCTGGTACGACGCCGGCCACGCGTTGAACGACGACGCCTACCGCGAGCACATGTCGTGGCTCGCACGGCGACTCGCCGTGACCGGCCCGCCGGTTGCGGGCGCCACAACGGGCCCCTGACCACGCGGGAGGCCTCTTCACCGTTCTCGTCGCGAAGGCAGACCGGGGTGAGACTGGTGCGCAGCGGTAGCAGCGGATGCAGCCGACCCGTGCGGACGACCGCATCGCGACCGAAGGCGCCGACCACCCGGACCGACCGGCCGTCGGCGCGTCGTGTGACGACGCTAGAGGGCGCGCGACTGGCCGCCGTCGACGACGACGCACGCGCCGACGACCCACGACGCTCGCGGCGAGACGAGGAAGGTGATCACGTCGGCGACCTCCTCCGCCGTGCCGAAGCGGCCCGCTGGGATCTCGCGTGCGACGAAGGCGGCCATCCCCTCCGGGTCCTCCTGCGACCGACGATCCCAGCTGCCTCCGGGGTGCCGAGTGGAGCCGGGCGCAACGCTGAGCACGCGGATCCCTTGCGGGGCGAGCTCCCGCGCCATCGCGCTCGCGAGGTTGATGGCGGCGCCCTTGGCGACGTTGTAGCTCGGAGCACCGCCGGTCTCCCGCCCGTAGATCGAGCTGACGAAGAGGACGACGCCTCCTCCCGCCTCGCGCAGCCGCGGAAGCGCCGCGCGCGACACGTGGAGGCCCGAGAGCAGGTTGCGGTCGAGAACCGCGCGCAGGTCGTCGGCGTCCATCTCCTCGACCGTCTTCGCGCCGGAGCCGCCGACGTTGTTGACGACGACGTCGAGCCCGCCGAAGCGCGCCACTGCGGCGTCGACGACCTCCTGCGCACCGGCGGCCGTCGTCACGTCCGCGACGATGCCGAGCGCGCGCTCGCGGCCACCCGCGTCGGCGACTGCCCGGTCGAGCTCGTCGGCGCCCCGCGCGCAGAGCACGACGAGCGCCCCCTCGCGGGAGAGCGCGAGCGCCGTTGCGCGGCCGATGCCCCGGCTCGAGCCGGTCACGAGCGCCACCTTCCCGGTGAGACCGAGGTCCATCTGAATCGCGAAGCCTAGTGGTGCCCGGCGGCCGAGGGGACGGCCGCGCCGGTACCGTGCCCGTCGTGCGCACGACCCTGCTGCTGGTCAGGCACGGCCAGACCGACTGGAACCGCGACGGGCGCTTCCAGGGGCACGCCGACACGCCGCTCAACGAGACCGGTCGCGGCCAGGCGCGGGCGCTCGCCGAGGCCCTCGCGACCGAGCGCGTGGACGCCGTCTACTCGAGCGACCTGCAGAGGGCACGTCACACGGCGGCGGCGGTCGCCGACGCCGCGGGCCTCGACGTGGTGACCCTCCCGGAGCTGCGCGAGAAGCACTTCGGCACGTGGGAGGGGCTCACGCACGCCGAGATCGCCGAGCGGTTCCCGGAAGCCCCACGCGGTAGCTGGGGCGACGGCGAGACCTCCGAGGAGATGGCGAGCCGCGTGCTCGGCGCGCTGCGCCAAATCGCGGCGCGACACGACGGCGAGACGGTGCTCGTGGTCTCGCACGGCGGCCCGCTGCTGGCGGTGCGACGACACCTCGGTGGCGCCGACGACGCGCCGATCGCGAACGGTGAGGTGCTTCGGGTGCTCGTGGAGGGCGCTCGCCTCGTCAGAGAGGGCTGACGACCCCCGCAGCACGCGAGCCGTT
>JAOUEK010000030.1 GCA_029858755.1 Thermoleophilia bacterium | reverse complement strand
ACGCCTGCCGCTTCGCGGAGAACGCCTGGTTCGTCCGCGAGCGGGAGCCGGGCCAGGGCGACCGCGACGTCGCTGACATCGTGCGCGAGATGGCGTCACTGGCCGACGGCATGACGATCAGCGCGAAGAAGGACCCGCTCGCGAACATCGGCGGCTGGCTGGCGACGAACGACGCCGGGCTGGCGGAGCGCTGTCGCAACCTCCTCGTGCTCACGGAGGGGTTCCCGACGTACGGCGGGCTCGCCGGGCGCGATCTCGAGGCGATCGCCCAGGGGCTGCGCGAGGCGGTCGATCACGACTACCTCCGCTACCGGATCCGCTCGACCGCGTACCTGGGTGAAGGGGTGCTCCGTGCGGGGATCCCCATCGTGCAGCCCGTCGGCGGTCACGCCGTCTACCTCGACGCCCGGGCGCTGCTACCGCACGTGCCGCCGCTCGAGTACCCGGGGCAGGCGCTCGCGGTCGCGCTCTACGACGTCGGTGGCGTGCGCGGCTGCGAGATCGGCACCGTGATGTTCGGGCTCGGCCCCGACGGCCGCGAGGAGCCGGCCGCTCTCGACCTCGTTCGACTCGCCGTTCCCCGCCGCACCTACACGCAGAGCCACATGGACTACGTGATCGAGGTCTGCACGGCAGTCGCCGACCGGGCGGACGAGCTCCGTGGGCTGCGGATCGTCGAGCAACCCGCGCAGCTCCGGCACTTCACGGCCCGCTTCGCGCCGCTCCCTGCGCGCAGGGGTGGCCGCGCGGGTGTGCGGGGCGCTCAGGCGGCCCGCACGTCGGGCGGCGTCGCCCGCGGATAGCGGGCCCGCAGCTCGTCGACGAAGACGGCGAGCCGGTCGGCCACGGCCGCGTCGTGGATCTCCAGGACGTTCTCGGCGTTCTCCTCGCCCGAGCGCGAGAAGTTGAAGCTGCCCACGAACGCCACGTCATCGGCGACGACGAGCTTCGCGTGCATGAAGTCCTGCGCGGCGCCGGGACGCCACGGCGTCGACTCCTTGCCCGCGAACGCGCCCTTGGTGAGGATCGTGTGCAGCAGGGGGATCTTCCAGGCGCTCACCTCGTTGCGCTGCCACTGGCGGAAGACGTCGTCGACCTGCGCGTCGTCGATCACGCCGGTGACCGAGCAGCGGCCCTCGTTGACGACCTCGACCAGCGTGCCGAGGATGGGCCCCGCGGTCAGCACCGGCGAGGCGATCCGCACGCGCGACGTCGCGCGCCCGGCGAACTTCGCCACCCGGTGCGACAGCGACTCGCCGAAGCCCGGCGTGAACCACGGGCGGACGGTGATCCCGTCGACGTCCACCGGGCGCGGCTCCACCGTGCCCGTGCCCTCGACCTCGCCGCTGTCCCAGAGCTCGTCGAAGGCGAGGCCGAAGGCCGTGGCGAGCGGCTCGGAGCCGAGCACGCGCACGATCACGTTCTCCTGGCGTGTCCACGAGTCGTCCGTCCAGTTGGTCGATCCGGTCCACACGTCGCGGCCGTCGCGCACCACGAACTTGTGGTGCATCAGCGCCTCGCCTCCCGCGATGCCGCGCGTCTCGACCGGGAGCGCCTCGATCGCGTCGGGCTCCATCTCCGGCGGCGGCGGCACCGGGATCGGCCCGGGGTGGTCGACGTTGTAGAGGATGCGCACCGCGACGCCGCGCTGCTGCGCCGCGAGCAGCGCCGCCAGCACGAGCGCGCCCGCCTCGGTCTCCACGCGGACGTCGTAGAGCGCGAGGTCGAGGGAGTGCTCCGCGGCGGCCAGGAAGCCGGCGACGACGCGGGCGACGTCGAAGGCCGACTGGCCGCCGTCGGTCAGCGTGTCGAGCTCGATCGCCACTGCGGGGAGCTCGCGCCCCTGGCACGGAGCTCCGCCTTGTGGGCGCGCTTCTTCGCCTGGTACTCCTCGAGCGCCTCGGGCGAGTCGACGTCACCGAGCGTGGGGTGCGCCGGGACGAGTGGGCGTGCCGCCTCGACGCCGAAGTGCTTGGCGAGCACGGAGCCGAGCGCGATCACCTTCATGTCCCCGTATCCCGGCAGCGCGCGTATGCGCCGCTCCAGCTCGTCGCCGTCGGCGGCCTCCTTCCACAGGCGGTCGGCGTGCCCCCCGTACTCGGAGGCGACCAGGGCGCAGAGCTCCCGCACCCGCTTCGCCATCGCGCCGGGGAACCGGTGCACGGCCGGCTTCTCTTGGAACGCGGCCTCCAGCGCATCGGGATCCATGGACGCGATCGCGACCGCGTCCAGGCGGCCGAGCCGCTGCTGCAGCTTGAGCGGGCCGCTGAAGGCCGTCTGCACCGGCACCTGCTGGTCGATCGCGAAGCCGATCAGCAACGCCAGGGGGTCGCGGGCGATCAGCTCGTCCGCCTCCGGGTTGCCGGTGAAGTGGAGCGCTTTCGGGGTCATCGCAGGCTGATCACGATACGGGACGTCGCCTCCACGCCGAGGCGGTCGCGGGCGCGAATCGTGATGGGGTACCGGCCGCGCTTGTTGGTGAGGCCGACGAGGGCGCCCGTGCGCCGGTCGAGGCGGATGCCGATCGGGAACCGTCCCTGCACGACCTTCCAGCCGAGCCTGGGCTGCGTCACGCCACCTCGCGTTCCGAGCTCGCGATTCACGCGCTTGCCGCGGGGGATGGGGACGACGCCTCGGGTCGTGATGCGCAAGCGCGCCGCCACCGAGAGCCGCGCGCTGGCGAGCGCCGTCGTTCCGGCCGCGTCGGTGACCTGGAACGCGACCTCGTAGGTGCCCGCCCGCTTCGGCGTGCCGCGCACCGTGCCGGTCGCGGCGTCGAGCGCGAGCCCGGGCGGCAAGGGCGTGGTCGGGGTCGACCACGCGACGGGGTCGACGCCGCCCTCGTGCACGAGGCGCAGGGTGAAGGGCACGCCCACCTCGGCGGGTCGCGGCTCCGGCGCGGTCGCGACGAGCGCCGCGGCGACCGTGAACGCGAAGGTCCGCTCACCGGAGCGGCGGAACGGCTCCTCGACGCGGATCGTCACCTGGCTGACACTGGGCGCGGTCGGCGTTCCGCTGATCAACCCCTCGGAAGTGAAGGTCAGGCCGGCGGGCAGGGCGCCCGCGGCGATCCTCCACCGGGGCGCGTCCCAGCCGCCCTCGAAGCCCGCGTGCTCGAGCTGGAACGAGTAGGGCACGCCGGGCGTCGCGGGTGGCAGCGCCTCCGTCGCGACCGCGAGGTCCGGCAGCACGGTCAGCTCGAAGCGGCCCTGCGACGGCTGCGACTTCTGGGGGCAGCCCTCATCGGCGAGCTGCACGTAGAAGACGTAGTGTCCCGCCGTGCTTGGCGTGCCCACGAGCTTCAGGTCCCTCGTCAGCTCGAGCCCCGGAGGCAGCGTGCCGGACGACAGCGTCGTGTAGTACGACTGGAGGCAGCCCTCCTCGCCCTCGAACTCGAACACGTAGGGCGTGTTCACCTCTGCGTCCGGCGGCTGCTTGTCCTCGTTGATGTCCAGCGCCGATGCGCCGGGGACGAGGACGGCGGCGATCACCGCTGCGACGATGGCGGCGAAGCTGATCCGGGTGTGACTCATGAAGGTCTCCTCGGTTGCTGACGGGCAATCTCCGTGCCCGAGGCTAGCGAACGCCGCGGCGTGCGCTCAGCGATCGACGCGGCTGCCGGGGACGAGGTCGTCCCGCCCGTCGGGCCACCGAACCCAGGCCTTGTGGCCCCCGTCGTAGTCGTCGCCCCACACGACCAGGGTCGCCGGCTCCCCCAGCGCGGTGCACGGCTCCGTCCCCTCCGGGTCGAGGCCGCGCCAGCAGCGGACGAATGCGTTCGTCTCCCATTCGACGGCGACGGTGGTGTGCCCGACGTGGCCGGGGTTGAGCACGACCCCGGGGTCGAGCCCGAGCAGCACGTCCATCACCGAGCGGCGGAGATCCTCGAAGGAGGTCGAGCCGGGGGCATGCACGCCTCCCACCGACCCGGCGAAGAGCGTGTCCCCGGTGAAGCACTCCCGACCGTCGACGAGGAACGCCAGCATCCCGGCCGTGTGGCCCGGCGTGTGCAGGCAGCGGATCCGCAGGTCGCCGGACTCGACGACGTCTCCGTCCCCGAGCCTTCCCTCGACCGCGTCCAGGTGCTCGGCCTCGAGCGCATGGGTGAGCGCCGGAGCACCGAAGCGCTCGCGGAGGGCTTCGAGGTGCGCGACGTGGTCGACGTGGTGGTGGGTGAGGAGGACGTGGGTGATCGTCAGCCGGTGCCGCTCGATCGCGGCGAGCAGCGGCTCCGGCGGCCCGCCCGCGTCGATCAGCACCCCGTGCCCGCCGGCGTGGTCGCCGATCACGTAGCCGTTCGAGAGCCAGCTGGGGTCCATGCTGCGCTCGAGGATCACGGAGACACGCTACACGGCGCCGTCCGGGCGGCGAGTCGCCGCGGCGCGCGCGCTTCCCGGTGTCAGCAGGCACCGAGCCGTCAACTGTCCTTCGCGCCGGGTGTGTGCCGGTCGTTCCGGCACACGAGGCATGTTCGCCCGGTCGAGGCGAACGTCGTCAGGCACCGAAGCGTGTCGAGCGTCCTTGGTGGCGGGTGTGCGCCGACCGCTCCACGGGGCGTGCGGGCAGGCGGGCGTGCGCTGCGCGCTACGCTCGGGCGGTGGACGCCGCTGCCGCCCTCTCGCCCCGCACGCGGGCGTGGTTCGAGCGGGCGTTCGCTGCGCCCACCCCGGCACAGGAGCAAGCCTGGCCCGCGATCGCGAGTGGCCGGAACGTGCTCGTCCAGGCGCCCACGGGTTCGGGCAAGACCCTCGCCGCGTTCCTCGTCGGTATCGACCGGCTCGACGAGCACCCCGGCGCCGGCCTGCGCCTGCTCTACGTCTCCCCGCTGAAGGCGCTCAACTACGACGTCGAGCGCAATCTGCGCGCACCGCTCGCCGGCCTCCGCTCGCGACTGACCGTGGGCGTGCGCACTGGCGACACGCCGCAGGCCGAGCGCCGCGAGATGCTGCGCACGCCGCCCGACATCCTGATCACCACGCCGGAGTCGCTGTTCCTGCTACTCACCTCGCAGGCGCGGGAGATGCTGCGCGGCGTCGAGGCGGTGATCGTCGACGAGGTGCACGCCGTCGCCGGCACGAAGCGCGGCGTCCACCTCGCGCTGTCGCTCGAGCGCCTCGAGACGCTCGTCGAGACCCCCTTCCAGCGGATCGGGCTGTCGGCGACCCAGCGGCCGCTCGCCGAGATCGGCCGCTTCGTCGCGGGTGTGGGGCGTGAGATCGAGCTCGTCGATGCAGGCACGCGCAAGGAGCTCGACCTGGAGGTCGTGATCCCCGTCGAGGATCTCCGCGAGCTCGGCGCCGACCGTGGGCTCTCCCAGCCGGTGATGCCCGACGGCGTGGAGATGGCGTCGGGGTACGAGCCGACGGCCCGCTCGATCTGGCCGTCGATCTATCCCGCCCTGCTCCAGCTCGTGCGGGCGCATCGCTCGACGATCGTCTTCGTCAACAACCGCCGCCTCGCCGAGCGGCTGGCGATCCGCCTCAACGAGCTCGCCGACGAGGAGATCGCGCGCGCCCACCACGGCTCGATCGCCCGCGAGCAGCGCGTCGAGATCGAGGAGCTGCTGAAGCGCGGCAGCATCCCGTGCCTCGTTGCCACCTCGAGCCTCGAGCTCGGGATCGACATGGGCGCCGTCGACCTGGTGATCCAGGTGGAGAGCCCGAAGTCGGTCGCCCGTGGCCTGCAGCGCGTCGGCAGAGCGGGCCACGAGCTGGGGGCCACCTCGAAGGGCCGCATCTTCCCCAAGTTCCGCGCCGACCTGTTGGAGTGCGCGGTGGTCTCGCGTGCGATGCGCGAGGGTGCGATCGAGGAGACCCGCATCCCCCGCAACCCGCTCGACGTGCTCGCCCAGCAGGTGGTCGCGATCTGCGCCGACGAGGAGGTCGCGGTGGACGACCTCTACGGGCTCGTCCGCCGCGCGTATCCGTTCTCCGACCTTTCCCGCGACCAGCTCGAGAACGTGCTCGACATGCTCGCCGGTCGCTACCCGTCCGACGAGTTCGCGGAGCTCCGGCCGCGGATCGTGTGGGACCGCACCGCAGGGACGGTGCGCGGCCGCGCCGGCGCGCGCCGGCTCGCGGTCACGAACGCGGGCACGATCCCCGACCGTGGCCTCTTCGGCGTGTTCCAGGTCGAGGGCGGGGGCCGCGTCGGCGAGCTCGACGAGGAGATGGTGTACGAGGCTCGCGAGGGCCAGACGTTCATGCTCGGTGCCTCCACGTGGCGCATCGAGGAGATCACCCGCGACCGCGTGCTCGTCTCGCCCGCGCCGGGCGTGCCCGGCGCAGTGCCGTTCTGGAAGGGCGAGGGCGTCGGCCGGCCGTACGAGCTCGGCGCCCGCATCGGCGCCGCCACGCGGGAGCTCGACGCGCTCGCCGACGAGGAGGCACTCGGGCGGCTCGCCGTCGAGTACCACCTCGACGCGTTCGCACGGGGCAACCTGCTCACGTTCCTGCGCGAGCAGGCGCGGGCGACGGGGGCCGTCCCCTCCGACCGCACGGTCGTCGTCGAGCGCTTCCGCGACGAGATCGGCGACTGGCGCGTGTGCATCCTCACGCCGTTCGGCGGCCGCGTCCACGCGCCCTGGTCGCTGGCACTCGCCGCCCGGTTGCGCGACGCCCTCGGCCTCGAGGTGCAGTCGCTGTGGTCGGACGACGGCATCGCTCTCCACCTCCCCGAGGCAGACGCCGCGCCCGTGTTCGCGGAGCTCGCGATCGACCCGGAGGAGATCGAGGAGCTGGTCGTGCAGGAGGTGGGGCAGAGCGCCCTCTTCGGTGCGCGCTTTCGCGAGAACGCCGCGCGCGCCCTGCTCATCCCGCGTCGGCGACCCGGTCAGCGGACGCCGCTCTGGCAGCAGCGCTTGAAGGCGCAGAGCCTGCTCCAGGTGGCGCGCCGCTACGGCTCGTTCCCGATCGTGCTCGAGACCTACCGCGAGTGCCTGCAGGACGTCTTCGACCTACCGGCGCTGCGCGGCGTGCTCGCCGGGCTTCGCTCGCGCGAGCTCGACCTCGTCGAGGTGGAGACGCCCTCGGCGTCGCCGATGGCCGCGTCCCTGATGTTCGACTACGTCGCCACCTACATGTACGAGGACGACACGCCCGCCGCAGAGCGCCGCGCCCAGGCGCTGGCGCTCGACCGGGAGCTGCTCCGCGAGCTGCTCGGGCAGGAGGAGCTGCGGGAGCTGCTCGACCGTGACGCGCTGGCCGAGGTCGAGGCGTCGCTACGCCCGGCTCCGCGAGGCGCGGACGACCTGCACGACCTGCTGCGCCGGGTGGGCGAGCTCCGCGCCGGCGAGTACGAGCCCGGCCTCGCAGAGACGCTGCTCCGGGAGCGTCGCGCGCTCCGTGTGCGCCTGGCCGGGGGAGAGGCCCTGATCGCGGCGGAGGATGCAGGCCTGTACCGCGACGCGCTCGGGGTGGTGCCGCCCGGCGGGCTCCCCGAGGCGTTCCTGGAGCCGGTGCCGGACCCGCTGGAGCGGCTCCTGCTCCGCTACGCGCGCTCACACGGCCCCTTCACGACGGCGGAGGCGGCCGGGCGGTGGGGCCTCGGCCACGACGAGGTCGAGAGCCTGCTCGGCGACCTCGAGGGTCGCGGGCTGCTGATTCGCGGGGAGCTCCGCCCGGGCGGGGTCGAGCGGGAGTGGTGTGACCCCGACGTGCTGCGGCGCATCCGGCGCGCCTCGCTCGCGGCCCTGCGCCGTGAGGTCGAGCCGGCGGAGCAAGCGGCCCTGGGTCGCTTCCTGCCCGCCTGGCACGGCGTCGGACGCCGGGCGACCCTGCGCGAGGCGCTCGTGCCGCTGCAGGCGCTTGCGCTCCCGGTGTCGCTCTGGGAGTCCGAGCTCCTGCCGAGCCGCGTGGCGGGGTACCAGCCGAGCTGGCTCGACGCGCTCTGCGGGTCGGGCGAGATCGTGTGGGTCGGTGCCGGCCTGGACCGCGTCGCGTGCTACTTCCGCGACGACGCCCCGGTGCTCGGCCCGCCCGCGGTCGCCGAGCCGCTCGAGGGCGAGCCGCACGTCGCCCTCCGAGCGGCGCTCGCCCACAGCGCCGAGTTCTGGCCCGACCTGCTCGAGGCCTCCGGGCTCGACGCCGCGGACGCCCTGCCGGCTCTGTGGGATCTCGTCTGGAACGGGGAGGTGACGAACGACGCGTGGGCGCCGCTGCGCTCCGCGCGTCGCTATGGCATCCCCCGCGTCGAGCAGCGCCCACGGCGCTTCTCGCGCGCGCGGGGGACGGGCCACACGTCGACCGCGGGTCGCTGGTCGCTCGCCTCGAGGCTGTTCGGGAGCTCACCGGAGAGGCGGGCGCTGGCCGAGCTGCTGCTCGAGCGCCAGGGCATCGTCACCCGCGACGGTGTCCGCGCCGAGGGCGTCACCGGGGGCTACGGCGCGGTCTACGGGGAGCTTCGCAGCCTGGAGACGATCGGGCAGTGCCGGCGGGGCTACTTCGTCGAGGGCCTCGGCGGCGCCCAGTTCGCGCTCCCGGGCGCGGTCGAGCGCCTGCGCGAGCTCCGCCGCCGTCACGAGGGCTCGGAGCCCGAGGCGCTCGTGCTGGCCGCCGCAGACCCGGCCCAGCCCTACGGCGGCGTGCTGCCCTGGCCCCGCCGCGCGGGCGCTCGCGCGGCGCGTGTCGCGGGCGCGCACGTCGTCCTGCTCGACGGTGAGGCCGCGCTCTTCGTCGAGCGCAGGGGCCGGTCGCTGGTGCCACTCCGCGAGCCGCACGAGGCGTGGCTCCGTCCCGCGATCGCGGCCCTCGCCGCGTGGGTGCACGCCGGCCGCGGCCGGCGGCTGTCCGTCGAGCGCTTCGACGGCGTGCCCGTGACCGCGACCGACGCGCTCGCGCTGCTCGTCGAGTCCGGCTTCCTCGTCGGGCCCCGGCGAGCCGTGCTCCGGTCGTGACGCCAGCCCCTCGCGCGCCCCGTTGCCGTGGCTGACACCGTCTGGGTACTGGGCGACCAGCTCGACCGCCGGGGCGCTGCGCTTCGCACCGCGATGCCCGGCGAGACGACCGTGCTGCTCGTCGAGAGCGCCGGGATCGCCGGAGCGAGGCAGTGGCACCGGCAGCGGCTCCACGTCGTGCTCGCCGCCATGCGCCGTCTCGCCGAGCAGCTCCGCGGCGAGGGCTTCGACGTCGACCTACGACACGCCGCCACGCTGGCGGAGGGCGTCCGCGCCCATGTCGCCGAGCGTGCCCCCGGGGCCGTGTGCGTGGCCGAGCCGACCTCGTGGGACGCGCGTCGAACCGTCGAGCGGCTCGGCTGCAAGGTTCTGCGCGACGACCGCTTCCTCTGCCACTACGAGGAGTTCGCGGCCTGGGCGCGCGACCGTCCGTCGCTCCGCCTCGGTGACTTCTACCGCGCCCAGCGCCGCCGTCACGGGTACCTGATGGACGGGGACCGGCCCGCAGGGGGCCGCTGGAGCCTCGACGACGAGAACCGTCGTCCGCCCCCGCGAGACCCGATCGACTGGCCGCGGCCCCCGGTGGTGCCTCTCGACGAGCTCGATCGCGAAGTGCTCGCCGGGGTGCCGCCGTCGGCCTTCGGAGACGACCCGACGGGCGTCTGGCCGACGACCCGCGGGCACGCGCTCGCCCTGCTCGACCACGTCGTCGAGGAGGTCCTGCCCGGGTTCGGCCCCTACGAGGACGCGATGCTGGCCGGTGAGTGGCGGCTGCGTCACACGCTCCTGTCGTCCTCCCTCAACCTCGGGCTGCTCCACCCGCGTGAGGTGTGCGGCCGCGTGGAGGAGGCGTACCGGTCCGGCGCTGTCCCGCTCGCCTCCGCGGAGGGCTTGCTGCGCCAGGTGCTCGGCTGGCGCGAGTACGTCTGGGGCGTGTACTGGCTCTGGATGCCCGAGTACCGGTCGGAGAACCAGCTCGGGGCGAACCGGCCCCTGCCGCCGGTGTTCACCGGAGGTGCCGCCACGGAGATGGCCTGCCTCGCCGACTGCCTCGCCGGCGTGGAGACCCGCGCCTACAACCATCACATCCAGCGGCTGATGATCCTGGGCAACCTCGCCCTGCTCGCCGGCATCGATCCGTGGGCGATGACCCGATGGATGTGGGCGAGCTTCGTCGACGGCGCCGAGTGGGTGATGCT